>DUZG01000004.1 GCA_013349585.1 Nitrospinota bacterium
AATCAAGAATAGTCAACAAAACGTAAACCCGTAAAACAACAAATGACTTAGACGATATGCGTCTAAGTCATTGTAAAAATGGAGCCAGCGGGCGGAATTGAACCGTCGACCTACTGATTACGAATCAGTTGCTCTACCCCTGAGCTACGCTGGCATAATTACTGGTGTGAATTTAGAAGGGGCACTTTAACCGGATTTGCCGTTAAAAATCAACCGCAAAACTATACTGGGCACTCGCTTCAAGGTAAGCATCATATGGCATCCTCACCTAACATCTCCCTGGATGGGAGGGGGAGAAAAAAACTGCTGAATCGCCACGTTCCCTCCGGTCACTCGCAATGATGGCAACTCACACCTTAACCTTGCTTGGCTTCATGCTTCTCTTGATTCCATCCACCATCTGGGCCGCAACGGATGCAGCGGATTTGTTTAAACATTTCTTCCCAATCCGCATCTGTAGCAACATAGTCTAAAATACATCGAAGTGCTTTCGACTTATCACCCAATAGGTATTTTTCACTGGCATACTCAAGCATTTTGACGAGATCTTCTTGTACATCAAATTCAACTGCTACTTTTTTTCCTGCCATATTTTCTTCCCTTCAACTTGTTATTTTATTGTGGTTGCCAGTTTTCCATTCGATAGGCAGAATCCCAAAACATCCATTCCAACCGAGTTGATGTGATAAAAGCTTCTTTCATTTGTTGTAGCTGCTTATTATTCGCATCTTTGGCGACACGATCTGTTAAGTCTATAGCATTTTTTACCACGTCTTGAAATTCTTCACCAGAATACATATCAATCCATTTCTGATACGGGTTTTGCACACCCGCACTTTTATGTATATGCAATCCTACTTCCTGGTAGATCCAGAAACAGGGCAACAAAGCCGCAAGGGATTCTTCATAACTGCCATGTGTTGCTTTCGAGATTAGAAAATTGGTGTAGGTGAAACATCCCGGAGCTTTTTCAACATCTAGTTTTATACCGTAAAAGTCGAAATAGAATTCGTGAAGCCCACGCTCTGCGATGATCGTTCCTTTTGAAAAATCAAGCAACAAAACAAGATCATCAGGGTTGGTCGCGCGAGAAGCGGCAATTGCAAGTGCGCGGGCAAAATCCACCAGATATAAGGAGTCTTGCTTCATATAAAACTGAAATCTATCCTTGGCAAGCGTTCCCTTAGCCAGTTCCTGATTAAAGGGATGCTCTAAAATAGATTTATATATAGGTTCAATCGCTTTCCAGGCAGATTCAGAAAAAGACATACTGTTACTTCTCCCAGGTGTTAAAAAAATGCATGACGGGTCCTTTGCCATGGCCTAAGTTTTTATCTGCACCAGCTATAAGAGCTTGTGTGAGATAAATTTTTGCTTCTTTAACGGAATCTTCTAAATTATAAGACCGGGCAAGAAAAGCCGCGATAGCAGAAGAAAATGTGCAACCGGCTCCATGTAAGTTTTTGGTATCAATTCGATCTTGTTTGAGCCATTGCGGATCACCACCTTCAATCGCCAAGCAATCGTCACTGGTAGGAGCTGACAACGCCCCCCCTTTGATAACGACTGCCTTGGGGCCTAATTTGTTTAGATCAATCGCTGCCTGTTGCATGGACTCAAAAGATTTAATCGAATAACCCAATAATGCCGCCGCTTCAGGTATGTTTGGTGTGATTATTGTTGCTAATGGAAATAGCTCATTTTTTATAGATTCAACAGCTTCTTTCTGTAACAACCGATCCCCACTCTTTGCAAACATCACCGGATCGAGCACGACGGAACATCCTTTAATTTCACGCAAACACTTTGCGACGGTTTTAACAACCGAAGTGTTGAACAACATACCTATCTTGATAGCATCGATACTAATATCTTCAAGGATTGAATGGATTTGTTCTTCTACAAATTCCGGCTCAACTTCCTGAATACTTCGAACCACTTTAGTGTTCTGAGCAGTCAATGCAGTGATAACCGACATGCCATAACAACCCAGGGCAGAAAAGGTTTTAAGGTCCGCCTGAATTCCCGCACCGCCGCTGTTATCGGACCCTGCAATTGTTAAAGCACGGTAATAATTCATATTCTGGAATTTTTTAAAAGTTTCTCAATGATTCAATGCGCCGCGTCAAAGATGTGGACCAGGCAGTTTGAATATTTTTAATATACTCTTCTGCTTCTTCAATTTGCGAAATAGCAAGGTCGCGTTTTTGTATTTTAAAAAATATTTCAGCTAAATCAACACGAATTTGGGTTTCTTCTTTTCTGTGTTCAATATATTTGGCAATCGCTAAAGCCTTTTCAAGGTATTCGATCGCTTTCTCCCATTGTTCCAGCTTTCGGTAATTGAGGCCGATACCCACCAACAGTTCCAATTGTTTATCGTCATCTTCTAATTCACGATAACTTTTAAGGGCCTTAAAGTAGCAATCTATTGCCTTTTCAATTTTCCCCTGTTTTACAAATACAAATCCGATACCGTTATAGGAGGTACCTACATGAGCATGTAACCCTTTAGATTCCGCAAGAACTCGTTGTTCTTCATAATAGTTTTTTGCTCGATCTATATTTCCAGAAACCGCATAGGCATCCCCTAGGTTTGCCAGCAAACCACAGACTTCTTCGGAATTTTCAAACTCCTGCGAAATGTTTAATTCTTCTTGAAAATATTGAATTGCTTTGCGAGTTTGCCCCAGTCGAGAATAAGCAAGTGCAAGTGCCGACAACGCATTCTTTTCCGCTACTCTATCGGCGATCCCACGCGCTTTTTGTAAAAAAATAGTTTCCGCTTCGATCATCTTTCGCACTTGCATAAGGTCAGATGATTCTAAATCCACTTTGTCTTTTTTTGGGTTTTTGCCATCGATTTCTGACAGTCGTTGATAATTGACTTCCACCGACTCTGTCAATTTCCCTTTCACTTCTTTAATAAAGCTTAGTTCTTCTTCCAAATGTTCGAGAAGATCTTCTATGTCTTCAGACCAGAAAACAGTTCGCAAATGATGCGACCTGCAATCGATCAACTTCTTTAACGCCCCAGGGACGTTGTCCTTTTCTGGCAGCTTTGCATCGTCGATCAATACAGAAACGATTAAAATATCTTGATTCATTGCTGATATTATTTCAAATCGGATTTGTTCATTATCAATAAGGTTATAAGCAGAAATATCTTCTTTTGGGGAAGATGGGTCGGCGCACACGACAACGATCAATACATCGCAGCCTTCGATTTGTGCTCTGATATATTGCTTTGAAATGTCTTGGTTGTGATTTGAAACTTCACATTTTGCTTCTAAGAAGGATTCACTTTGATGAGCAATTCTATGTGAAAAAGTTTCTGCCAGTGGAGAGCTTGAACTGAAGTAGATTGACGACACGTTTTAATCAGGTTTGAAATTATTAAAATGCTGAAAAAAGTCTAGTTCTACCACAAAAATTTTTTCTCTCATATCTTGGGATTATTTATTATAACCATTTATTTCCTAACAGAAAACCGAATTGCATAATCTTATTTGGAATTTCAATTATGCTAAACTTGAATTATCTGCAACCTACAAAAGGGTAATCTATGTTTCAGGTTATTATTTGTTTTATAGCGCTTTTCGGAATGAACACCGGGCAACTTACACATGCTTCTGACTCCACTGACCAACTTGGAACAGTAGAATTCCCAACCTCCTCATCCGGACCTGCACAGAAACATTTTATTCGTGGTGTGGCAGCCCTGCATTCCTTCTGGTATGCAGAAGCTTTGAGTGCCTTTGAACAATCCACAATTGCTGATCCTGATTTTGCAATGGGCTACTGGGGTCTGGCCATGGCACACAACCACCCACTCTGGGAAGATCAAGATAAAAAATCTGCAAGTGAAGCCCTTATAAAGATTACGGAGTTCTCGAAATTAACACAGCGAGAGCAGGACTATATTTATGCCGTCCGACTTCTTTATGGGGATGGAGAAAAGCAAACACGCGACAGGGCCTATTCCAAAGCCATGGAAAATATTTATCGCAACTACCCCGACGATTTAGAGGGAGCTTGTTTTTATAGTCTGTCCAAACTGGGTGTCGCGAGAAACACGGTTAATAAATTAAGACTGCAGGTTGAAGCGGGTGCTATCGCTCTTGAAGTTTTTCAGAAAAACCCCACTCACCCCTGCGCCGCGCATTATGCCATCCATGCTTTTGACCATCCCGATTTGGCACGACTTGCCTTACCTTCCGCCAAACGGTACGCGAAAATTGCACCGGCTTCACATCATGCTCAGCATATGTCGGCGCATATTTTTGTGCAACTTGGTATGTGGACTGATGCGGTAATATCTAACGAAAACGGCTGGCGCACTTCAGTCGATTGGGTAGAACAGAAAAACCTGCCACGAAGCGAGCGTGATTACCATAGCTTGCAATGGCTGCATTATGCCTACTTACAACAAGGGCTCCTTGAAAAAGCTGCAAGTATTTTTGATATCCAACAAAAGGATATGTTGGAAGGAATTCAATCTCAATCCAATTTGAGAGCCGGAAAATATTATTATCGTATGCTTGCTGCAACCGTTATTGAAACGGAACAATGGCAATTTGCGGAACAGTTTCCTTTGCCTGATGAATGGAAACCCAAAAGCTTTTCCCTGGCTGGATATAATTTCGCTCGCGGATTCGCCGCCGCGATGAGTGGAAAAACTGAAGAAGCTGAAAAATATCTTAGCGAAGTGCAAGCTATACAAAAAAAAGGGCTTAGCGAAAACTATTTCAAACGTATTGAATATCTACAAGTGTGGGAGTTCGAAATTCAAATAGCGATCAAACTTTTTGAAAAAGATTATAAAGCCGCGATTGGACTCGCGAAGCAAGCGGTCTTGTTGGAAGAAAAATTGCCTGCACCTTCTGGTCCACCGCGTATTCTCAAGCCTTCTTATGAATTGCTTGGAGAAGTATACTTGAAAGCCGGCAAACCCATTCAGGCATATGAAAATTTTTCAATCTCTTTATTACGTCATCCTAATCGAATTCGTTCTTTGGTGGGTGCGGCTCGCGCCGCCGATGCAAAAGGTGATAGAGAAGTTGCACTGGAGAACTATCAACAGGTGTTCAACCAATTTAAAAATGCCAATTCGGAATTGCCTGAATTGAGTGAAGCGAGAACATTTTTTAAGAGAAAATAAAACCGGAGACGAAAGATATCAGAAGATGAACTTGCTTGCTGTTCGGTTATTGTAATTGCATGGGTGTAGAACTTTTGATCAATACCTTGGCTGCCTTTTTGGACCTTATTGCGCTTAGATGCGAATTGCTCACTTGAGCCATAGTGATGGCCCCTTCTATTAAAAGCATAAATTGTTCAGATAATTCATCTGCATCCTGCAATTCTGCTTTTTCTGCCAAACCTTGGATGTACTTCTAAATAAAAATTTTTGATTCCTGACAAACACTCCGTATGGACGTGCCTTCTTCGGGGTATTCACCCATTGCCCTGACAAAAAGGCATCCTGATTTTTTTTACTGTTAAACCTTTCCCTAAAATATCAAAAATCACCAGCAGACGATCCTTCGGAGTTTCTGCTTTTGCTTCAACAGATCGCATAAAGGCATTGCGGTGGCGTCCGTCGTAGTAGCGAAGAATTGCAAGAATAAACACTTCCTTCCAGAGGTTTTTGGGATAACGTTATTCGGGAAATAAGTCTGCAGCATAACGACTTCTGGTTTTAGGGGAATTGCCCTGTTCTCTGTGGAGTTTTGCTGCCATCTTTAATTAGCCAAACTCCAAACTCATAAGAGCCCCAGGCAACGAACAAAAGAAAAACAATTATCACAAACAATTCTAGCCCACTTGGTTTTGAGGGAGGAGAGGTCTCCTCATTATGGAGGTCAGAGTCGGTTTCCATGGTTCAGTGCTTTTTTAGCCATTCCTTTGCAAGTTGATGGGCTTTGGCTATTTGAGCGCTGTTCATTTGTCGCTCGACAAAAATGCGGTTTTTCTTTCCTGCCTCCTGCCCGGATACTTCCGATATGAATAACCATTTATCAGACTCCAAAACATCTTTCTCAACTCCTGTTCCCTTAAAATACATCATCCCTAAAACTAATTGGGCTGCAGCTTGTCCTTTTTCTGCAAGGGGAACTATCATTTTATATGCAGTTTCATAGTCGCGGCGATTGACAGCTTTTACCGCATCTTCGAACTCATCAGCAAAAGCAAAAGTCGGGCAAACGATCTCCATTAGAAGGAATAGTGTTATGGCTTTAAGATTAAAAATCATCAATTTATTGTCCGAAAAAAATCCACCCAGGGGAGCTGAGTGGATTTATAAGAGGCAATCACCTTTAAAAGATAATCGACAGATCCTCCCCCCTGCCTCTATATTAGTCCGCTTTTTTCCCTATTCCCGTGATAATCAAATTTATTTTAGGCACGTGGTTTCTCAGGTGTTCTTGTAACAGCATCACCCAATGATTAACGTCCATTGCCGTTATTAAAATGCAAAATCATCTTCTGATTAGTCTTTTTCATTTGTAAAAACACTGTTAGCATTGAAACAAAGTTCTTTTGGAGGAATGATATTCTCAAATTGTTTAAGACAATGTTATGCGAAATCTTCGGCCTTCTCAACCCTTCCTTTATATAATCAATAATATATATCTTAATTAAATATATTGTCCCTTCTGCCCGATCTATAAGTCAACTATCCTCCGGGGCTAGGCCTGGTGGAGATAGTTTGGGGGATTGTTGAGGAGTTCCCAGTATATAAGAATAGAGTTATTTACCTCCCTTGAAGGGGGTTAACGGGTATTGACGTTTTTCAGAGAATCTCATATAATCTCTTGAAATAAAACGAGTTAATTGATTTGGTGTTGTATGCTAGGGTTTTTCAAAATTGTAGGTGTAGTATTCATTCTATTTTTTCTTTTCGGTTGTTGGGCGAAGGGAGGGGGTGGATCGCCTATGAAGTTTAAGCGTATCACCCCGACCATGGAAAAGGAGATGGAAAGCCTGATCGAGGCGGGTTGTGATAGGGAATACCAGTATTTTAAAAGAGATGTAGCGTTTTTATATTCTATGATTCCTGGTGGTGGGCAGTGGTATACCGGCGAAAAAGATAAGGCTTGGTTTTACTTGTTGTCTTCTCCTTTGATCATTCCTTATATCGTTTCTTTTCAGGATGCGCAAAATTCTGTAGACTATTACAACTTTAAATACACCACAAAGTTTTGCAAATCCAAATTCAGAGTGGCTAAAAAGATGGTTGACCCAAAATCGGATAAGAAATCGACCAAAAAACGGAAATCCTCTAGAAAGTCCCGAAAATATAAAAAGCGTCGTTAATCATAGATACAAGAGCAAGGAAAGACCCGTACAATTACTCTTTTGACAACAAATTGTAGTCATAGGGAAAATAATTGCTAAAAATATTTTTTTTCTAATAATTTTATGCTAGGATCAGGCGCATATTATACAGACAGGGCTTTTTTTTGTAAAAGATAGTAGGTCGTGCTATAGTGCCTGCCATAATCACTCTGTCGTAAAAATATCCTGTTATTCGAAATTTTATAGCTTAAAACCTCCAATTTTAGTTGCAACTTTGGAAATCAAGGTGTACAATTGGGGTTTTTTATTTACTGAGCTGGCGTAGCTCAGTTGGTAGAGCAGCTGATTTGTAATCAGCAGGTCGGGGGTTCGAGTCCCTTTGCCAGCTCCAGATTTAAATGGTTGGTTTGAATGGGCTTCTAGGTTACTGCGTTGGAGGTTCAAGGTTAAGTGTTTGACCGGCTTTTGAGGTCGCGTTTTTCCCAAAATTTCGGGGAGGTTCCCGAGTGGCCAAAGGGAACAGACTGTAAATCTGTCGGCTCAGCCTTCGGAGGTTCGAATCCTCCCCTCCCCATCCTGAATTTTGAGGTTGGTTGAACTTGCGGGAATAGCTCAGTTGGCTAGAGCGTCAGCCTTCCAAGCTGAGGGTCGCGGGTTCGAGTCCCGTTTCCCGCTCCACCTTTTTGCTAGGTTGGGTGAATGAGCTTTTTTTTTGCCCACGTAGCTCAGTGGTGGAGCGCTTCCTTGGTAAGGAAGAGGTCATCGGTTCAATCCCGATCGTGGGCTTTGGGTTTTTTTTGTTGAGACTGTAAGAAGGTATTGTTGAATATATGCGAGTTAGAAACCGGGGGGTTTGGTCGCATTAGCTAAATAAGGGTTGGTTGGTATTATGAGAGTAATCGTTCATTTCGCATGTTCTGACTGTAATCGAAAAAACTATTCGAATACAAAAAATAAAAAGACAACCACGCAGAGGTTGGAGTTTAAAAAATATTGTAGGTTTTGCAAAAAGCACACTCCCCATAAGGAAACAAAATAAAGAGAAATCAGATGGTTGGGAGTCGGGTGTCGATGTGTGGCATCGGACGGGAATGTTTATTCCCCCTCCTACGGCTGGCGCGGAATTCGTAATAGGCCAGTAGCTCTAATTGGTAGAGCATCGGATTCCAAATCCGAGTGTTGGGGGTTCGAGTCCCTCCTGGCCTGTATTAACTTATTGAGGCTTATGTTTTCAAAGGCAATTGGGTTTCTGAATGAAGTAAGAGCAGAGGTAAAAAAGGTGACGTGGCCTTCTCGTAAGGAGGCTATGGGCGGCACAGCGGTAGTCGTTTTCGTGGTTTTGGTGATGGCTTTGTTTTTGGGGGTTGTTGACGCAATTCTCTCCAAGGCTGTTCAGGGGCTCATAAAAATTTAAGCGGGTGAATATTGTCTAAGCAATGGTTTGTTATTCACACCTATTCCGGATTTGAGCGGAAGGTGAAGTTGAGTATAGAAGAGCAATTCGGGCACTCCAGCCTTGGCGCGCGCTTTGGTGAGGTTATTATTCCTGCTGAAGAAGTTGTCGAGGTTCGTAAGGGCAAGAAGAAGCTTTCTTCGAGGAAGTTTTTTCCGGGTTATATCCTGATCAGTGTTGAGATGAATCAGGATATCTGGTACATGATTAAGAATACTCCTAAGGTGACGGGTTTTCTGGGAGGTGGTTCTGAACCAGTTCCTCTTTCTGAGGAAGAGGGCAAAACAATTATGGATCAGATAAAGGGCGAATCTGCGAGGCCGAAGCCAAAATTTTCGTTTGAGAAGGGCGAGAGTATTCGGGTTATTGATGGACCTTTTCTTAACTTTAATGGTGTGGTGGAAGAAGTTAATCACGACAAGGGTAAGGTTAAGGTAATGGTTTCGATTTTTGGTCGCGCCACCCCCGTGGAACTTGAATTTCCGCAGATCGAACGTGTATAGAAATTTAGTTGAATAATCGAGTTGTAAAAAAAGAGGTGTAGAGAGTGGCTACGAAAGAAGTGATGGCTCAGATAAAGCTTCAGATCCCTGCGGGGCAAGCAACCCCTTCTCCACCTGTGGGGCCAGCGCTTGGGCAGCATGGAGTTGCGATAATGGATTTTTGTAAGGCTTTTAATGCAAAAACCCAGGGGCAGGAGGGAAGTATCATTCCTGTTGTAATTGATGTCTATAAGGATAGAAGCTTTTCTTTTATTACGAAGTCACCGCCTGCGTCGGCTTTGCTGAAGCAAGCGGCGGGAATTGCGAAAGGGTCTTCGAATCCAAGTAAGGAATCTGTGGGGACGGTGACCTTGGGGCAGGTGCGAGATATCGCGAAAGTTAAAATGGAAGATTTGAATGCCGAGAATTTAGATATGGCTGTCAATACTATTAAGGGTTCGGCGAAAAGCATGGGAATTAAAGTCGAAGGTTAACCGGGAATTAATTATGCCTAAGCACGGAAAAAAATACAGGGCTGCGGCCGAGAAGGTCGACGCTGATAAGAAGTATGAGTTGAAGGAGGCTCTCGGGTTGGCTTTAGATTCTAATTCAGAGAAATTTACCGAGTCGCTTGATGTTGTAGTCAGATTGAACGTTGATCCTAGAAAAGCAGATCAGAATATTCGTGGCAGCGTGGTATTGCCTAAGGGTACGGGAAAAAAGTTTCGCGTTCTGGTGTTTGCTAAGGGTGAAAAGGAAAAAGAGGCTAAAGACGCTGGCGCGGATGTGGTTGGCGGCGATGATTTGGTTGCTAAGGTTCAAGGTGGCTGGACGGATTTTGACCGGGTGGTCGCAACTCCAGACATGATGGGTCAGGTTGGCAAGTTGGGTAAGGTTTTAGGGCCTAGAGGGTTGATGCCAAATCCGAAAACGGGAACAGTAACCTTTGATGTTAAGCAGGCTATTGAGCTAATTCAGGCGGGCAAGGTAGATTACCGTGTTGATAAGGCAGGGAACGTGCATGCCTCCTTAGGGAAAGCTAGTTTCTCAGTTGAAGATCTTGAGGAAAATTTTAATACCCTGATGACGGCGTTGGTCAAGGCTAAGCCGGCATCTAGTAAAGGGCACTATGTGAGAGGGGTATCGGTCTCGACCACAATGGGGGTTGGGGTCCGAGTGGTTTATGTGCCCTGATTGAATTGAATTGATCCCCCGGTTTCGGGGTTGTAATTGAGAGAGGTGGCGAAAGTGCCAAATGCAGAAAAAATAAAAAAAGTTGAAGAGCTGAACGGTATTTTCATGAGGGCTAAATCGGCTATTCTTGCGAATTATCAGGGTATCGAAGCGCCGGAATTGGCTCAGTTGCGTAGTCACATGCGTAGCAGGGCGATTGACTTTCGTGTGATCAAGAATACTCTGGCTCGGCAGGCTGCGAAAAATACTCCTTTTGAGTTGTTAGATAAGGAGTTTTCGGGGCCCATATCTCTGGTTGTTAGTTTTGATGATGCGGTGGCGCCGGCAAAGGCGCTTGCAGAATTTTCAAAATCTGGAGCCACAAAAAATCCTAAAGTTATTTGTGGTGTGGTTGAGGGGAAGAAGATTTCTCCTGAACAGGTACAAGTGTTGGCAGAGTTGCCGGCGAAGGAAGTGTTGATCTCGCAGTTGCTGGCAACTATGAATGGCCCGACGACCAATTTTGTTGGGGCTCTTAGTGGAGTTCTGAGAAAACTAGTGGGTACGTTAGACGCGATTAAGGAGAAGAAGGCATCCGAATAAATCGATTCCTGGTATGTGGATCGTTGTGAACAGATTATTAGATAAAATTTTAGAGTAAAACAATTTTTGAAAGGAGGGCGTAAATGGCCGCCACTAAGGAAGACGTAGTTTCTTTCATCGACAATATGACTGTTTTGGAAATGTCTGAATTCGTAAAAGAACTTGAAGATAAATATGGTGTGACTGCTGCTGCACCTGCTGCTGCTGCTGCGCCGGCTGCGGCTGGAGAAGCTGTTGCTGAAGAGAAGACTGAATTCGATGTTATTCTCACCGCTGCAGGCGATAAGAAGATTCAGGTTATTAAAGAAGTCCGAACCATTACTGGTTTAGGATTGAAAGATGCAAAAGACCTTGTTGAAGCAGCTCCTAAAGCTATTAAAGAAGGAGTGAAAAAAGATGAGGCTGAGGAAATAAAGAAGAAGGTTGAGGAAGCTGGTGGTTCTGTGGAAGTCAAGTAACGGAAATCTAGTACGACAATTACATATTTGCTTTAGCAGGTAAATTTTCCGTTAATCTTTCTTCCAGAAGGATGCAGCCCTATGTCAAAAAACCGTTCTCAAAGAGCGCTTGGCAATCTTAAGCAAAGAAAAAATTTCGCACGAATTCCGACCGTTATTGGTATTCCCAATCTGATCGAAATTCAAAAAAAATCATTCGAATATTTCCTGCAATGGGATATTGCTCCGCATGAGCGCAAGCTGAGAGGATTGGAGGATGTCTTCAGTGACATCTTCCCTATTTCAGACTTAAATATCAACGCTCGTATTGAGTATGTCGGCTTCGAGGTCGGTATATGGGAATGTGGCTGTGGTGAATTTAAGGAGCTCGGCGGACCAGGTGTCTTCTGTGACACTTGTGAGCAGGAAGTCGTATACAAGGAAAAGCATAAATTTAGCGAGTGTCGGCAAAAGAGTCTTACCTATTCTGACCCTATTAAGATTATGGTTCGGCTCGTGCTTTTTGATCGTGAGGCGATAGATATAAACGCTCGTGTTCTGAAAAATCTCTTAGGTCGAACAATTATCGAAGAGGTAAAGAAGCCGGGAACTGCGAAAAATCTAATTTCGGCAAAAACGGAAATCACCGAAGACATTATAGCGATTCTGGGAAAAGAAAAAGTATCTCAGATAACCATCAATGCAGTTCGCGAGGTTAAGGAGCAAAAAATTTTTATAGGCGAAATGCCTGTTATGGGTCCGACGGGCACCTTCATGATAAATGGTGTTGAGCGAGTCATCGTGAGTCAGATGCATCGTTCCCCTGGGGCTTTCTTTTCGCATGACAAAGGCAAGTCGCATGTCAGTGGAAAGATACTTTATTCGGCTAGAATTATACCTGACCGTGGTTCATGGATCGATTTCGAATTTGATATTAAAGATATCCTGTATGTAAAAATTGATCGAAGACGCAAGCTTCCAGCGACTATCCTTTTGCAGGCTTTCGGAATGGATGTAAAAACCATCCTTAAAACTTATTACTCTATTGATAAAATAAGTGTCACTAAGGACCAGCGCTATTTTATGGGAAGTAAGAACCTGCTTGTTGGGTTCAAGGTTAAGGAAGATGTAATAGATCCAAAAACAGATGATGTGATTCTTAAGGCGGGTAAGAAGGTAACGGTACCTATAGCTAAAAAATTGAGTCGAATGGCGAAATCGGTAAAGGTTGAGTTTGAGCCTGAAGGTTTGATCGGGAGGTTTTTGTTTGAGGAGATAATTGATCCTGAAACCGGCGAAATTGAGGTAGATTTTAATCAAGAAATCTCGGAAAGTGTTCTTGAAGTCGTTAAGAAAAACAAGCTCACCGAAATTCAGATTTTGCATATTGACGAAGAATTATCGGACACTGTTGTTCGTGATACTGTGGCTATAGCAAAAACCCAAAGTCAAGAAGATGCGATCAAGGAAATATATAAAAGATTGCGTCCAGGGGATCCCCCAACTCCAGAAATAGCGCGTTCGCTATTTGCTAATCTATTTTTTAATCCCAAGCGTTACAATCTGTCTGTCGTGGGTCGTATCAAGTTGAACCAGAAATTTGATCTGGATATTCCGCTGGACAATCGATTGTTGACATTGGAAGACCTGGTGGAAGTTGTGCGGCATATCATCGATCTCAGAAATGGGATTGGAAGTATTGACGATATCGATCATTTAGGAAACCGCAGGGTGCGTGCTGTTGGAGAGTCTCTAGAAAACCAGTTCCGAGTGGGGATTGTGAGGATGGAGAGGGCAATTATCGAAAGAATGTCAATTCAAGATCTGGCAGTTTCCATGCCGCATGATTTGATTAACTCTAAGCCAGTAACAGCTTCTATTAAAGAATTCTTCGGTAGTAGTCAGTTGTCTCAATTTATGGATCAGACTAATCCTCTATCTGAGGTGACTCATAAGCGTCGATTGAGTGCGTTAGGGCCGGGAGGGTTGACTCGCGAGCGAGCAGGTTTTGAAGTCCGCGATGTGCACCCAACTCATTATGGTCGTATTTGTCCGATTGAAACACCGGAAGGTCCGAATATTGGTTTGATTGCTTCGCTTAGTACGTATGCTCGAGTTAATGATTATGGATTTATTGAGACTCCTTACCGAAAAGTGGTAGATGGTTATGCTAAGGAAGATGTTGATTTTCATACCGCGTTGATTGAGGATAAGTATATTATTGCTCAGGCCAATGTGAAGATGGACGAGGAGAAAAAGTTTACCGACTCCATTATACCGGCGCGAAAGGGGGGCGACTTTACCCTTTCTCCGCGAGAGAAGGTCGATTATATGGATGTGTCGCCGAAGCAATTGATCAGCGTCGCGGCATCTTTGATCCCTTTCTTAGAAAACGATGATGCTAACCGGGCATTAATGGGATCCAATATGCAACGGCAGGCCGTTCCTTTGTTGCGGTCAGAGGCACCTTTGGTGGGTACAGGTATGGAAGCGATTGTTGCGCACGATTCCGGTGCGGTAGTGGTTGCTGAAAACGATGGTGTTGTCATCAGTGCTGATGCGACCCGTATTGTAGTTCGTACTGAAAAGAAACCAGTTAGAAAGGTAAAAACCAGACGAAGTCAGTTGGATTCGAATGTAGACATCTATACGCTGAATAAGTATCAACGTTCTAACCAGAATACTTGTATAAACCAGCGACCGCGTGTGTCTTCCGGGACAGCGGTAAAACAAGGGGATGTTCTTGCGGATGGTCCTTCAACCGATCATGGTGAGCTGGCGTTAGGGCGAAATATCCTTGTTGCCTTTATGTCTTGGGGCGGCTACAACTTTGAAGATGCCATTATCGTCAGTGAAAAACTCGTAAAAGAAGATGTCTATACTTCAGTTCATATTGAAGAGTTCGAGGTTGAGGCTCGCGATACCAAACAGGGGAAGGAAGAGATCACTCGTGATATTTCCAACGTAGGTGAGGATGCTCTGAAAAATCTGGATGAAAGTGGCATTATTCGAGTTGGCGCAAACGTCAAGCCGAACGATATTCTGGTGGGCAAGATTACTCCAAAAGGAGAAACCCAACTTAGTCCTGAAGAAAAACTGTTGAAGGCGATCTTCGGAGAAAAAGCGGGAGATGTTCGTGATACTTCACTTAGAGTGCCGCCTGGGGTTCATGGTACAGTCATTGATGTGAAAGTGTTCTCGAGGAAGGGAATCGATAAGGACTCGCGAACGTTAGCGATAGAAGAAGAAGAGATTTCTCGAATCGAAAAAGATTATAACGAGGAAATAGCAATAGTTAAAAGTGAGATGACAAAGGGTATGTTCAGCCTTCTTAAGGGTAAAAACGCATCCAAGGCAGCCACGGTTGGTAAGGTGAGTTTTGTAAAAGGCGAAGCGATCGAAGAAGGGCATATTCGTAAAATGACTATGAAGGACATGGTTAAGGTTCCGGCTCAGGGTGTGGATGAAAAAACCTTGTTAGTAATGGAATCTAGTGCTAAAGAGCAAGTGACTATTCTGAAGTCTATGCTAGAGGAAAAAGTTGCTCGTCTTAAAAAAGGCGATGACTTGTCTCCTGGTGTGATCAAGCTGGTGAAAGTCTTCATGGCTATGAAGCGTAAGCTTCAGGTGGGAGATAAAATGGCCGGCCGACATGGTAATAAAGGTGTTGTCTCGACCATTGTGCCTGAAGAAGATATGCCTTATATGAAAGATGGCAAGCCGATCGAACTTATTTTGAATCCTCTGGGTGTGCCTTCACGGATGAACGTTGGGCAGATTCTGGAGACCAATTTGGGGATGGCGGCCAGAGCTAACGATAAAAATATGGCAACCCCTGTTTTCGATGGTGCTAGGGAAAGTGAGGTCAGAGACCTATTGCGCGAAGGTGGATGTTCAGAGTCCGGCGAAGTGCCTCTCATTGATGGTCGTTCTGGGCAACCGTTTAGGCAGAGTGTAATGGTGGGTTATTTGTATATATTAAAACTCCATCATTTGGTCGATGATAAGATTCATGCGCGCTCAACAGGGCCTTATTCTTTGGTGACGCAGCAGCCTTTGGGTGGTAAAGCACAATTTGGTGGGCAGCGACTTGGTGAAATGGAAGTTTGGGCGTTGGAAGCTTATGGTGCGGCATATACTCTTCAGGAAATGTTGACTGTTAAGTCCGATGATGTTGAAGGACGAAAACGCATGTACGAAGCTATTGTTAAAGGAGATACGCACCTCAATCCAAGCTTACCGGAATCCTTCAATGTTCTTGTGAAGGAATTGCAGAGTTTGGCCATTGATGTCGAGCTGATCGAGTCGGGAAAATAGAATTAATGTTTTCCATCAGGCCCAGCATGGCGCTTGATTAAGTTTCTTAATCGGCACCCTAAAAGAATTTAAATTAACGGTTTGCGAAAACCTTATTAAAGGAGAAGTCCCTGGTGGATAATCTTACACATTTCGATAAACCAAAAAACCCTATAATGTTTGATGCGATCCGGGTTAGCATTGCCTCTCCGGAGAAGATACGCTCATGGTCTTATGGTGAAGTAAAAAAACCGGAAACCATCAACTACCGTACTTTTAAGCCAGAGCGCGATGGATTGTTCTGCGCAAAAATTTTTGGTCCAGTCAAGGACTGGGAGTGTACCTGCGGAAAATACAAGCGGATGAAGCACAAGGGTGTCATTTGTGAGAAGTGTGGAGTTGAGGTTATTCTTTCCAAAGTTCGGCGAGAGCGTCTTGGGCATATAGAATTGGCGACTCCGGTTGCGCATATTTGGTATTTCAAGGGACTCCCGAGTCGACTAGGTCATCTTCTAGATATTCCACTCAAAGATCTTGAGCGTATTATTTATTTTGAAAATTATGTAGTAACCGATCCTGGTGATTCGGAAATGGAAATCGGTCAGATTTTGACGGAAGAAGAATTCCGTGAGATGGAGATGGAATTTCCTGATACCTTTCGTGCCATGATTGGGGCAGAAGGAGTGGCGGAGCTTCTCAGGCCGATGAATATGGAAGAGCTCTCTGTGCAGTTGAAAGAAGAGATGATTACTACCAAGTCCATTATGAATAAACGGAAACTTGCCAAGCGTTTGAAAATTGTTGAGGCATTTAGAAAATCTGGAAACAAACCGGAGTGGATGATTCTTAAGGTAGTTCCGGTCATTCCTCCTGAGTTGCGTCCTCTGGTTCCATTGGACGGCGGGCGGTTTGCGACATCCGATTTGAACGATCTGTATAGACGAGTGATAAACAGGAATAATCGGCTCAAGCGTCTGCAAGAGTTAAAGGCGCCGCAAATTATTATCCGTAATGAAAAACGAATGTTGCAGGAGGCTGTTTCGGCCTTGTTTGATAACGGCCGTCGAGGTCGTACTCTTCGCGGTACGAATAAACGACCGCTAAAATCTTTGAGCGATATGCTCAAGGGAAAGCAAGGTCGTTTTCGACAAAACCTATTGGGGAAACGGGTGGATTACTCGGGTCGATCTGTAATCGTGGTAGGTCCGTACTTGAAGTTTCACCAATGCGGTTTGCCGAAAAAAATGGCCTTGGAATTGTTCAAGCCTTTTGTGTTTAATCGGCTGGAAGAAAAAGGCTATGCAACTACAATAAAAACGGCAAAGAAAATGGTTGAGCAGGAACGTTCCGAAGTGTGGGAAGTTCTTGAGGAGGTAGTTAAAAACCATCCTGTACTTCTCAATCGAGCGCCAACTCTGCATCGACTAGGTATCCAGGCTTTTGAGCCGTTACTGATAGAAGGAAAAGCGATTGAGGTTCACCCTATGGTTTGTACCGCTTTTAATGCCGATTTCGACGGTGATCAGATGGCGGTTCACGTTCCTCTTTCTATGGAAGCCAGAACGGAATGTAAGTTGTTGATGATGTCTTCTAACAACGTTTTGTCTCCAGCTAATGGTAGACCTATAGCTGTACCTACTCAGGATATTGTTCTAGGTTGTTATTACATGACAAAAATTCGCGGCGATGTGAAGGGTGGCGGCAAGGTTTTCTCAGATCAAAAAGAAGTGATCGCTGCGTATAACGCCGATGAGCTCGACTTACAGGCATTAATCATGGTACGTATCGAGAATGTTCTGACACAAACCACGACGGGTCGAATTCTTTTGGGTGAAGTGCTTCCTGCTGGATTGCCCTATGAGTGGGTGAATCGGTTGATGGATAAGAAGTCGCTTTCCGAGCTTATATTTCAGGCTTTTTTGCAGGTGGGTCGAGAGAAAACGGTGACGTTGCTTGATGACGTAAAAGACCTTGGGTTCAGGTATGCAACTGAAGCTGGTTTAACCATCTCTATCGATCAAATGAAGATACCAAAAACCAAAGTTAAACTGGTGGATAAGGCCAACGAAGAAGTTCTTAAGGTTCATAAGCAGTATCGTGATGGGCTTATCACTAACGGTGAGCGGTACAACAAGGTAATCGATATTTGGGCGCATGTTACGGAAAAAGTTTCTGAAGAAATGTTTAAAGAGCTTGAAGATGAAGACGAGGAAACGGTCCGTGGAAAAACGAATAAGGATTTTAATTCGATTTTTATCATGGCTGACTCAGGCGCAAGAGGAAGTGCGCAGCAGCTAAGGCAGTTGGCGGGTATGCGGGGGTTGATGGCCAAGCCATCGGGGGAAATTATTGAAACCCCTATTACCGCAAATTTTCGCGAAGGCCTGTCGGTAATTCAGTACTTCATCTCAACGCATGGTGCAAGAAAAGGGCTGGCTGATACCGCGCTCAAAACAGCGAACTCCGGTTACCTGACGCGTCGACTGGTCGATGTTGCGCAGGATATGATTGTTCAGGAAGATGATTGTGGAACTTTAAAAGGAATTGATGCAATATCCCTCGTTGAAGCTGGTGAAATCATTCAGCCTTTGGGTGAGAGAATTCTGGGGCGAACGGTTCTTGAAGATGTTGTTGATCCTTTTACGGGCGATGTTTTGGCGGAAGCCGACAGTCTCATTGAAGAAGACGCGGTTACGGCTATTGAAAACGCGGGCATTGAAAAAGTTAAAATGCGCTCTTGTCTGACTTGTGAGTCCAAAGAGGGGGTTTGTATTAAATGTTACGGACGCAACATGGCAACTCTGAAATGGGTTGAAGTGGGTGAGCCGGTTGGGGTTATTGCGGCGCAGTCCATTGGTGAGCCAGGTACACAGTTGACCATGCGAACTTTCCATATTGGTGGAACGGCGAGTAGGGTTGTAGAGCAAACAACGTTGAAAACCAAACGTGGTGGTACAGTTAAATATATGGGTCTCCGCACTATTAAAAATCAGGCTGGCGAAAACATCGTAATGAATCGAAACGGAAGCCTGGTAGTGTTGGATGATACCGGACGTGAGAAAGAGCGTTACTCGGTTGTGTATGCTGCGAAACTCAAAGTAATCGATGGCCAAGAAGTTCAGGAAGGTCAAACCTTAATTGAGTGGGATCCTTACACAAATGCTATTCTTACTGAGGTGCAAGGTACGATTGCTTTCGGTGACATCGTCGAGGGTGTGACGATGAAAGAAGACTTCGATGAAATAACAGGTCTTTCTACTAAAGTAATTATCAGTCACCGTGATGAAAAGAGACAGCCACGAATATCACTTAAAGATAAAGCGGGTGAAACAATTCGACGCTATATTCTTCCTGCTGGCGCAAATATCAATGTTAGTGAGGGGGAGCAGGTGAATGCCGGTGACTTAATTGTTAAGATTCCGCGTGAGTCTGCAAAAACCAAAGATATTACGGGTGGGCTGCCAAGGGTTGCGGAGCTTTTTGAGGCAAGAAAGCCGCATGAGCAAGCAACTATAACAGAGATTACAGGTAAGGTAAAATTTGGTGGATTCGTAAAAGGTATGCGCAAGGTAATCGTGGAAAGTGAGTCAGGCGATGAATGCGAATACCTGATCCCGCGTGGTAAGCATATCAATGTTCATGAGGGCGATGAAGTTGTAGCCGGTGAAGCGTTGATGGATGGTGCATCTAACCCACATGACATTTTGCGAGTTCTTGGTGAAGATGAGCTTCGAAAATATTTGGTAAATGAAGTGCAGGAAGTATATCGACTGCAGGGAGTGACCATTAACGATAAGCATATTGAGGTCATCGTCCGGCAAATGTTGCGTCACTTGATCATAGAAGATTCGGGAGGTACAGAATTTTTGCTCGGTGAACAAGTCACTAAGAAAGTATTCAACGCTGCCAATCAGGTAGCGATAAAGAATAAGAAAAAACCAGCTAAGGGTGGAGCGGTACTCTTAGGAATTACCAAATCATCGTTGAGCACAGAAAGTTTTATCTCGGCAGCATCATTTCAGGAGACAACTCGTGTGTTGACAGAGGTGAGTGTCAGCGGTAAACGAGATAATTTAGTTGGATTAAAAGAAAATGTAACCATGGGTCGGCTGATTCCGGCAGGAACGGGATGCCGGCATTATAGTGGAATACGCATTGAAGAACCAGAAATAGAGAGAGAAGAGCCGAGGGTGGAAGAAGCTGCAGTGGTTGCAGAATAAATTTCTATCGAAGCCCGTTTTTGTCTTGACTCCGGAGTTTTCAGTGGTACAATTACAACTTTTTCACGCCCTATTTTATCTGATTTAACCCTTTGTTTTTTTAACAAAATTGGGTGTATATCCAGTTTATATAATAGCCCGTGAGTGGTTTATTAATTGTGGGAGGATTATTTTTTGCCAACAATCAATCAATTAGTGAAATCCGGTAGAAAAAAACCGGTACAGAAAAGTGACAGCCCAGCGCTGAAATCCTGTCCGCAGAAACGCGGGGTTTGTGTAAGAGTTTATACGTCAACGCCTAAAAAGCCGAATTCGGCGCTTCGAAAGGTAGCTCGTGTGCGTTTGACTAACGGTATGGAAGTTACGACTTATATTCCAGGGGTTGGTCATAATTTACAGGAGCATTCAATAGTAATGATCCGGGGAGGGCGAATCAAAGATTTGCCAGGTGTCCGGTATCACGTGGTTCGCGGCAGTCTCGACACATTGGGTGTTGAGGGGCGTATGCAGAGCCGTTCAAAATACGGGGCCAAGAGGCCTAAAAAAATAAAGTAGAAAACTATGGCAAGACGAAGAGTGGCTCAGAAACGCAAGATCATTCCTGATCCTAAATTCAACGATATATTGGTGGCACGTTTTATCAATTGTATTTTGAATAAAGGGAAAAAGGGCATAGCGGAAACTATCTTTTATACGGCCCTTGATAGTATCGAGGAAAAAGGAAAAGAAGAGCCGTTGCGTGTATTTCGCAAGGCAATAGAAAATGCCGCGCCTTTACTGGAGGTGCGGTCCCGTCGTGTTGGTGGTGCGACCTATCAGGTTCCGGTTGAGGTAAGGGAAAGTCGAAGGCAGGCTCTTAGTATGCGCTGGGTGATTCAGAATGCTCGTTCGCGACCTGGTCGCACTATGGCTGAAAAATTGACCGGCGAGCTCATGGATGCCTTTAATAATGCGGGTGGGGCGGTTAAGAAAAAAGAAGAAGTTCATCGTATGGCAGAGGCGAATAAAGCTTTTGCTCATTATCGATGGTAATCGGAGCTATAAGCTAAAAAATGAGTAAGCAAATCGGACTTGAAAAGACTCGCAATATAGGAATCATTGCGCATATAGACGCGGGCAAAACCACGACGACCGAGAGGGTTCTGTATTATACTGGTAAGAGTCATAAAATCGGTGAGGTGCATGACGGTAACGCCACAATGGACTGGATGGAGCAAGAGCAGGAGAGAGGCATTACTATCACGTCTGCGGCGACTACCTGTTTTTGGTTGGATCATCAGATCAATATTATTGATACGCCTGGTCATGTGGATTTTACTGCTGAGGTTGAACGGTCGTTGCGGGTGCTTGATGGTGCTGTTGGTGTCTTTGATGCGGTCAGTGGAGTTGAGCCACAGTCTGAAACTGTTTGGCGTCAGGCGAGTAAATATAATGTACCGCGAATATGTTTTGTGAATAAGATGGACCGTGCGGGAGCAAACTTTTTAGGTTGTATTCAGCAGATGAAGGATAAGTTAAATGCGAAGCCGGTGCCGATCCAGCTTCCATTGGGGGCTGAAGCTGATTTCATCGGCGTCATAGACCTAGTTGAAATGAAGGCGCATGTTTATTCGGATGAGAAGAATAAGGGCGAAACCTATGATGTGGTAGATATTCCGGCTGAGTATAAGGATCAGGCCGAGGAATATCGAGAAATGCTGATCGAATCCATTTCGGATGTGGATGACAGTATCATGGAGAAATTTCTGGCTGGCGACGAAGTGGCCTTAGAGGACATTCGTTTGGCGTTGAGAGTGGGAACGCTTGATTCGCGGTTCACTCCTATATTGTGTGGTGCTGCCTTTAAGAATAAGGGGGTCCAGCAACTACTTGATGCGGTTGTCGCATATCTCCCATCCCCTCAAGAATTAAAAACCATCACCGGAACCAACCCTGATACTCAAGAGGAAGAAAAAAGAAAGCTGGATGCTGGTGATCATTTTTCTGCATTGGCATTCAAAATTATGACAGACCCTTTTGTTGGTCAATTGGCGTTCGTAAGGGTTTATTCAGGTGAATTAATCAGTGGGTCCTACGTATATAATTCAACAAAAAATTCAAAAGAGCGTGTCGGGCGAATTTTAAGAATGCATGCTAACAAGCGTGAAGAGGTCGATTTGGTGCGTGCCGGTGACATTGCCGCCGTAATCGGATTGAAAAAGACATACACGGGTGACACGCTTTGCGATAGAGATTATCCAATTATTTTAGAATCAATCACCTTTCCGGAGCCGGTTATTTCGGTAGCGATTGAGCCAAAAACCAAGGCTGAGCAGGATAAGCTTTCAGATTGTTTGGTAAAACTTCTGCAGGAGGATCCAACGTTTCGAGTTCGTGTTGATCCGGATACGAATCAAACAGTTATTTCTGGAATGGGTGAGTTGCATCTTGAAATTCTTGTCGATCGAATGCGTCGCGAGTTCTCGCTCGATGTGGATGTGTCGAAGCCTCAGGTTGCGTTCAAAGAGACGATTACTAAGGGTATTGAGCACGAAAACAAATATATCAAGCAATCGGGTGGTCGCGGTCAGTATGGTCATGTGGTTATCAAGGTTGAGCCGAGAGAGGCAGGATCTGGATTCGAATTTGTTAATAAAATTGTTGGCGGTTCTATCCCTAGGGAGTTTATCCCGGCGGTGCAAAAGGGTGTTGTTGAGTCGATGGCTCGAGGAATACTTTGTGGGTATCCGGCGGTAGATATTTCTGTGACTTTACTAGACGGATCTTATCATGATGTAGATTCGTCTGAGATGGCTTTTAAGATTTGTGCTTCTATGGCGTTTCAGGAGGCTTGTAAAAAAGCGTCGCCGCAATTGTTGGAGCCGGTAATGGATGTGGAAGTGGTCACGCCTGAGGAATTTATGGGGGATGTGATTGGTAAGCTCAACTCTAAACGGGGTAAAATCAAAGATCTCGCTGATCGTGCAGGGGCGAAAGTAATTCGATCGGAAGTGCCTTTGTCAGGAATGTTTGGTTATTCAACTGATCTTCGATCGGCGACACAGGGGAGAGCCAGTTACTCGATGGAGTTTTCTAAGTATGACGCTGTTCCAGCTTCAGTTGCTGAAGAGCTGATTGCTAAGTCTACGGGTTCCAGTGCGAAGGCGGCAGTTAAATAAATAAATTAGCAGTTAAATAAATAAATAATACATATTATTGGAGTGAATAGGCATGGCTAAAGAAAAATTTATACGCGATAAACCGCATTTGAACGTTGGAACGATTGGTCACGTTGATCATGGTAAGACGACTCTTACTGCGGCGATTTCAGAGGTTCTATCTAAAAAAGGATTGGCTGAGACAGTCGCCTTTGATCAGATTGATAAGGCTCCTGAAGAGAAAGAGCGGGGAATCACCATAGCTATCTCTCATATTGAATACAATACTGAAGCCAGACATTACGCTCATGTTGACTGTCCTGGTCATGCTGATTATGTTAAGAATATGATCACCGGTGCAGCCCAAATGGATGGAGGGGTTCTGGTGATTTCGGCTAACGATGGTCCTATGCCGCAGACTCGTGAGCACATTCTTTTGGCCCGTCAGGTTGGCGTGCCTAAACTCTGTGTGTTTATGAATAAATGTGACATGGTTGATGATCCTGAGCTGCTTGATTTGGTTGAGATGGAAGTGCGTGAGTTGCTGTGTAAGTATGATTATCCTGGCGATGATGTTCCTGTCATACGCGGAAGTGCTCTACAAGCATTGGAGAATCCCGAGGATGAAGAAAAAAGCAAGTGTATCTGGGAATTAATGGAAGCGCTTGATACGTATTTTCCGGTTCCAGATCGTCCTGTTGACAAGCCATTTTTGATGCCAATAGAAGATATTTTTAGTATTTCAGGGCGTGGAACGGTTGCGACTGGCCGTATTGAGCAAGGGATTGTCAAAGTTGGTGAAGAAATTGAGATTGTAGGGTTTAAGGATACAATGAAGACCACGTGTACTGGTGTTGAGATGTTCCGTAAGCTTCTCGATGAGGGGCGTGCAGGAGAAAATGTGGGAATTCTGCTTCGTGGAACCAAGCGTGAGGAAATCGAGCGCGGTCAGGTTCTTTCTAAGCCTGGATCAATCACGCCACATACAAAATTCAAAGCTGAAGTTTATATCCTGACTAAAGAAGAGGGTGGAAGGCATACACCTTTTTTTAATGGATATCGTCCGCAGTTTTATTTTAGGACGACGGATGTGACAGGTGTAGCGACGTTACCGACGGGTGTTGAAATGGTGATGCCTGGGGATAATGTTGCGATGGAGATAACGCTTATTACCGCTGTTGCTATGGATAAGGGTCTTAAATTCGCTATCCGTGAAGGTGGTCGTACGGTGGGAGCCGGAGTTGTTGGTGAGATTATAGAATAATGAGCGATCAAAAAATACGCATTAAGCTTAAGGCCTACGACCATAAATTGTTAGACTGGTCGGTAGCGGAAATAGTCGAAACCACAAAGCGCACAGGAGCAAAAGTGGTTGGGCCCATTCCTCTACCTACGGTAAGAAATCGATGGACAGTTTTAAGATCACCGCATGTGGATAAGAAATCTCGTGAGCAGTTTGAGATTCGTACTCACAAGCGAATAATAGAAATTCTTGAACCCACCCCGCAGACCGTGGATGCGTTGATGAAGCTGGACCTCTCCGGCGGTGTGGATATTGAAATCAAGCTTTAATATGGAATTGCGATGAGCGCGTTGCTAGGAAAAAAAATAGGTATGACCCAGGTGTTTACGGATAAGGGCGATTGTGTGCCTGTGACCGTGGTACATGTTGAGCGATGTGTCCCCGTTTTAAAAAGAACTGCTGAAAAAGATGGGTATAATGCTGTTATGCTGGCTTATGGGGATAGAAAAGCAAAGCACACCAACAAGCCTTTACAAGGGTTCTACGACAAGCACAAAGTCGAGCCAGCGAAAATTCTTAAGGAGTTTCGCGATCAGGATATCGATGATGATGCAATTGGAAAGCCTATAAATGTAGATGTTTTTAGTGAAGGCGATGTGGTTCAAGTTGTTGGTGTGACTAAGGGTCGTGGTTTCTCCGGGGTGTTCCGGCGTTTCAACTACGCCGGCGCGCCAGCTTCACATGGTCATCATGAGAGTTATCGTGGTACGGGTTCGATCGGTATGCACACTTATCCTGGCCGAGTTTTTAAGGGGACGGGAATGCCTGGGCGTATGGGCGGTAAAGCGGTACATCTCAAAAACCTGAAGGTTATGCGGGTGGATGTTGAGAATAATGTGCTGCTTCTCAAGGGCTGTGTGCCTGGAGCGAATGGCGGATTGCTTAGAATTTTTAATCGTAAGGGATAAACTTTTTTCATGCCTGATTTAGATGTGATTGATATAGAGAATAAAAAAGTGGGAACTGTCGAGGCGTCTGCCGAGGTGTTCGCTGCTAACGTTAACGCCGAACTTGTTCAGCGTTATGTGACCATGCAATTGGCGACACGGCGTGGTGGGAATGCGGCGACTAAGCAGAGTAAGGGCGACCTTCATGGTAGTAACAAGAAACCTTGGAAGCAAAAAGGTACGGGTCGTGCTCGGGCAGGTAACACACGTTCGCCAATCTGGCGTGGGGGGCTGACGGTATTTGGTCCTAGCCCAAAAAGCTATGCGTTCACTCTCTCTAAGAAGTCCAAAAAAATTGCTTTGAAGTCTGTTTTTACTGAAAGATTTGCAAGTCAAAACTTCTCTGTTGTAGATTCTATAGTTTTGGAGCACCCGAAAACAAAAGATGCGGCGGCTATTCTGCAAAAATTAAGTCTTCCTGATAAAACATTATTCATTATCTCTGAAAAAAATCAAAATTTTCAGTTGGCGGTGCGTAATTTGCCGGACACTAATGTTTTGTTAGTTGAGGGGTTGAATGTATTCGATCTTTTGAGGCATGAGAAAATTGTTTGCACTAAGGATGCGTTACAAAAAATTGAGGAGAGATTGAGCTAATGGATATGTATAAAATTGTTAAAAAGCCATTGGTGACAGAAAAAGGTACAGTTATGTTGAGCGAGGGAAATCGGGTGACTTTTAAAGTTCATCTGGATGCTAATAAGATTGAAATTCGCGATGCAGTGCAAAAAATATTCAGCGTCACTGTCTTACAGGTAAATACCCAGGTCGTTCGTGGTAAGCGCAAAAGGTTTGGTAAGGCGATGGGGCAGACAAAGTCTTGGAAAAAGGCAATGGTGCAGTTGAAAGAAGGCGATAAAATTGAAATATTTGAGGGAGTTTAAGGGTTAATGCCTATCAGGAAGCTAAAGCCTCGATCTCCGGGTGTTCGGTCTATGACCATTTCCGGATTTGATGAGATAACAAAGTCAGAGCCGGAAAAAAGTCTTCTTGTCTCCATTTCGAGATCGGGAGGGCGCAATAATCACGGCCGAATAACAAGTAAGCGGCGTGGAGGTGGACATCGCATACAATATCGAGTTATTGATTTTAAGCGTAACAAGGATGGCATTGGTGCGAAAGTTGTTGGGATAGAGTATGACCCTAATCGATCGGCCCGCATTGCTTTGCTGGTTTACTCGGATGGTGAAAAACGTTACATCATTGCTCCTGCAAAGTTGAGCGTAGGTGATGTTTTGATGTCTGGTGAAGGTGTTGAGATTAAAAACGGTAATTGCTTACCGCTAAAAGATATCCCTGATGGAACGCTGATTCATAATATAGAGATGCGACCGGGAAAAGGTGCTCAAATCTCGCGTAGTGCTGGTGGCGGTGTTCAGTTGATGGCAAAAGAGGGGGAGTATGTCACTCTGAAATTAAAATCAGGCGAAGTCCGGTTGATTCATAAGAATTGTCGTGCAACGATAGGTGTTGTGGGTAATTCGGATCATGAAAAGGTGTCCATCGGTAAAGCCGGGCGGGTACGTTGGATGGGTCGTCGACCGCGAGTACGTGCTGTAGCGATGAACCCTGTGGATCATCCTATGGGTGGTGGTGAAGGTCGGTCTTCGGGCGGACGTCACCCTTGTAGCCCTTGGGGTCAAAGCGCTAAAGGATTAAAAACAAGAAAAGTTAGTAAACCATCGAACAAATTTATTCTCAGCCGCAAGAAGAGAAGGTAAGCTTGCAGTCTTAGGGAAGATGATAAACTTGTCGAATTTTGAGGGTTAGGAATGGCACGATCGCTAAAAAAAGGTCCGTTTGTTGATTCGCATTTGATGGATCGAATTGAGGAGATGAACCGCAAGAATGAAAAGAAGATTTTCAAAACGTGGTCGCGTCGCTCCACTATCACGCCAGATTTTGTTGGGCATACTATATCTGTTTACAATGGGAAAAAGTTTTT
Organism: Nitrospinota bacterium; assembly: GCA_013349585.1. Lineage (GTDB taxonomy): Bacteria > Nitrospinota > Nitrospinia > Nitrospinales > VA-1 > UBA8687. The sequence goes on from DUZG01000004.1 coordinate 27,299, forward strand.
TCCGGTATTTGTAACGGAAAATATGGTTGGGCATAAGTTGGGTGAGTTTTCTCCTACGCGGACCTTCAGGTCGCACGGGGGAAAAACCAAAAAAGCAGTAACCAAGTAAGCTAGGGTTGTCCTAGTGAAATGAAATTTATCGCAGGTTTTGAGGGGTAATAGCCTCGCTTGTGAATTAGAGAGACTGAAAAATCATGGAAGTAAAAGCCCTGCTCAGGCATACGCGAACAGCACCTCGTAAGGCGAGGTTGGTTGCAGATTTGATTCGCGGAAAAAATGTTACTGATGCCATTAATATTTTACAGTTCACACGTAAAAGAGCGGCAGATGTATTTCAAAAGTTGTTAAAATCTGCTATTGCCAACGCAGAAGAGAACCATAAAGTTCTCGACGTAGAAGACTTGATTGTGAAGAATGTGAGGGTCGATGAAGGAGTTACTTGGAAGCGCAATATGCCGCGTGCCCGGGGTACATCTACAATGATTCAAAAAAAGACCAGCCACATTACTTTAGTGTTAGAAGAAAAAGAATCTTAAGGAGAAAAAAGTGGGTCAAAAAGTTCATCCCTATGGGTTTCGTTTGGGATTCAATAAGACATGGATTTCTAATTGGTACGCGCGTAAAGACTATTCTGCGCAGTTAGTGGAAGACATCGGTCTTAGGCAATATATTTTCAAAACATTGGCGCATGCTGGAATTTCCAAGGTGGAAATCGAGAGATCTGCGAACCGAGTGCGGATCAATATCCACACGGCGCGTCCTGGAATCATTATTGGTAAAAAAGGCCTGGAAGTTGATCGCCTGAAAGCAGAACTGCAGAAGGCTATGAATGGTAAGCAGGTCAATCTAAATATCAAAGAAGTGCGTCGAGCGGAATTGGATGCAACTTTGATAGGTCAAAATATTGCTCTTCAATTGGAGAAACGGGTTTCTTTTCGCCGCGCCATGAAAAAGAGTGTTGTTTCGGCGCTTAGGTTCGGTGCTAAGGGAATTAAGGTACGAGTTTCCGGGAGATTGGGTGGAGCTGAGATTGCCCGTAGCGAATGGTACCGAGAAGGTCGAGTGCCTCTGCATACTCTTAGGGCTGATATCGATTATGGAACAGCTTCCTCTCATACCACTTATGGGATTATTGGTGTGAAAGTTTGGGTTTATAAGGGGGAAATACTCCCGGATAAAAAAATTGAAAAGCCAGAAGGCTTTGGATCGCGACCTGTTTCATCGGGCCGACCTGCTTCTGCAGGACATGCAGGTAAAAAATAAGAACAAGAGTAAAACGTTTATTTGGAGATAATGCATCATGTTGATGCCCAAAAGGGTTAAATATAGAAAACGCCACAAAGGCAGAATGCGAGGAACAGCATACCGTGGAGGCGCTCTGAGTTTTGGTACCTTTGGTTTGCAGGCTTTGGAATGCGGGCGCATCACCAATCGGCAGATTGAAGCAGCTCGAATTGCAATGACAAGGCATGTTAAGCGTGGTGGAAAAATCTGGCTTAGAATTTTCCCAGACAAGCCGGTTTCGAAGAAGCCGTTGGAAACAAGAATGGGTAAGGGTAAGGGTAATCCGGAGTTTTGGGTTGCAGTAGTTAAGCCTGGGCGTATGCTCTATGAGATGGAAGGTGTCTCTGAGCCGATTGCGAAAGAGGCATTTCGTCTTGCGGCTCATAAGCTGTCGGTGGCAACTCGATTTGTTGCGAAATAATTGAACGGAAAATAGGTAATGAAAGCACAAGAGATTAGAGATCTTTCGGAGAAAGAGCGGCAGAATAAGGTAACGGACTTGGGGCAGGAAATTTTCAACCTTAGGTTTCAATTGGCGACGGGGAAAATTGAAAACCCAAGCCGCTTGAAAAGTCTTCGTAGGGATGTCGCAAGAATTAAAACCATACAGCAGGAAGCGATGGGTGATTCACCGCAACCTGTAAAAGAAGCAAGCGAAGAAAAAAAATAACGTAATTAGGGTCGAGACTTGTCGCCTGATAATTAACTGAATAGGAAATTCCTTTGGAAAAGACTACAAAAAGAAAAGATCTGCAAGGCTTGGTTGTCAGTAACAAGATGAACAAGACCGTGGTTGTGCAGGTGGAGCGCAAATTTGCCCACCCAAAATTCAAGAAGGTGGTTAAGAGCACTAGTAAGTACAAAGCTCATGATGAGGAAAATGAATGCAACCCTGGAGACTTTGTCAGCATTGGCGAAACGCGGCCGTTGAGTAAAACCAAGCGTTGGCGTTTGCTGGAGATTATTAAAAAAGGAGTAGTAGAAGAAGGTAAAGCGTCATGATTCAATTAAGAACCGTTTTAGATGTTGCAGATAATTCTGGAGCAAAAGTAGTTCAGTGTATTAAGGTGTTGGGTGGTTCCCGCCGCCGCTATGCGCGGATTGGTGATGTGATCGTTGTTGCAGTTAAGGAAGTAGACCCTCAAAGTACCTTAAAGAAGGGTGAAGTAAAAAAAGCAGTAGTGGTTCGCACCCGTAAAGAAATTCGTAGATCTAATGGAACCTATATCAAGTTTGATAGTAATGCGGCAGTTCTAATTGGCGATGGAAAAGACCCGGTCGGCACACGTATTTTTGGGCCTGTTGGTAGGGAATTGCGTGCTAAGAAATATATGAAAATCCTATCGCTTGCTCCTGAGGTGCTGTAATGAAAAATGCATCTTATAAGTTACATCTGAAAAAAGACGATATCGTTCAGGTTATAGCCGGAAAAGAAAAAGGAAAAAAGGGAAAGATTCTGGCAATATTTCCTGCGCGTGAACGGCTGTCTGTAGAGAAGTTGAATATGGTCAAGCGTCATACAAAGGGCGATGGAAAATCCAAACAATCCGCTATAGTGGAAAAAGAGGGGACGATTCATATTTCTAATGTTTTGCTTGTGAGTGACAAAGTTGGAAAAGGTGTTCGGACAAAATTAAAAAAACTGGCCGATGGCAAGCGGGTTCGCGTTTGTTCAAAGACCGGCGATGTGTTGGATAAGGTATAAAAATGCCCAATTTTAAGAAAATTTATAACGAAAAGCATAAAGCAGCAATCCAAAAAGATCTTGGTTTAGCGAATGTGATGGAAATTCCCAAGATTGAAAAGATCACGATTAACATGGGTCTGGGTGAAGCGTTGCAAAACTCCAAACTGATAGAGTCTGGAGTAGAGCAATTGAAGATTATTACGGGTCAAATGCCTGTGATAACCAAGGCTAAAAAATCCATCTCCAATTTTAAGTTGAGAGAAGGGGTTCCGATTGGTGTGAAGGTGACCATGCGCGGTAACCGGATGTATGAATTCTGGGAGAGGCTAGTTTGTTTTTCACTTCCTAGGGTGCGTGATTTTAAAGGATTACCGCCGAAAGCATTTGATGGACGTGGTAATTATACAATTGGGCTTAAAGAGCAGTTGATCTTTCCCGAAATTGATTTCGATAAGATTGAGAAGGTCAAGGGAATGAATATTACAATCACAACCTCTGCTAAAGATGACGAACAGGGTAGATGTTTGCTGACTCATATGGGGCTTCCCCTAAGAAAGTAAGGTATGGCAAGAAAATCATTAGTAGCAAAGCAAAAAAGAGTACCAAAATTTACAGTACGCGGATATAGTCGTTGTAATATCTGCGGGCGACCACGGGCTTTTCTGAGAAAATTTGGAATGTGTCGCATATGTTTTCGTGAGAGAGCATTGCGGGGTGAAATTCCAGGTGTAACAAAGTCCAGCTGGTAACAGATTCTGGTGATTAGATTTTTTCTAATCGCGGTATTTTTAAGATTTTTTTTTTACCCTTCCTCCTTTCGGTGGGGTTGATAAGTTAATTTTTTTTGGAGTATCCTTGTAATATGATGACCGATCCTATAGCCGATTTATTCACCCGTATCCGAAACGGGCAGATGGTGCGACACCCGCGAGTGGATATTCCTGGCTCTAAAATGAAAAGCCGGATTGTGGAAATTTTGAGGGATGAAGGTTATATCAAGAATTTCCGCCTTTACGAGGATGGTAAGCAAGGAGTTCTCCGTGTTTATTTGAAATATTATAATGAAGAGCCTGTTATACGTGGTATTAGAAGGATCAGTAAGCCGGGGCGAAGGCACTATGTGAACCGCGATACCATTCCTAAAGTTTTGAACGGATTAGGCGTGGCGATTGTTTCGACGTCATCGGGTGTTTTCACTGACGAGCAATGTCGGGAAAAAGGTGTTGGCGGGGAAGTCCTCGGGCACATCTGGTAAAAATTTAATTTTCCAATAAATGGAAAGTCATTAATGCCCGGATTGATTTCCGGGAGTTACGGAAAAAATAAGAAATGTCTCGTATAGGAAGAAAACCAATTCCAGTACCCTCAGGGGTGGAGTTTAAAATTAGCGGCACAAAGGTTGACGTTAAAGGGCCGAAGGGTCAGTTATGTCGCGATCTACATCCAAATATGAAGATTGAGATTAAGAATAATGAGGTGACGGTAACACGTCCAAGCGATGACAGGTTGGATCGCTCTCTTCATGGTCTCACGCGAACCTTGATCAGTAATATGGTGTTGGGAGTAACTGATGGTTATTCCAAACAGCTTAATATTGTAGGAGTTGGCTACAAAGTCGCTTTGAAGGGTAAGGACCTTGTGCTTAACTTGGGGCATTCGCATCCTATTGATTACCCGGCTCCGAAGGGAATCGAATTTGAAGTAGATAATAAAAAAAACACCATTGTTATTAAGGGTTCTAATAAAGAAGTGGTGGGGCAAACGGCAGCTGAGATTCGTAGTTTTCGCCCACCAGAACCTTATAAGGGCAAAGGTGTTATGTACTCAACAGAGAAGATTAAACGCAAAGCCGGTAAGGCTGCGGTAGGAAAAGGATCGTAAAATGAAAACTACAGAACGTGAACGACTACGATTAGCTAGGAAGAAAAGAGTCAAATTGAAGGTGCAGCGGCAAAATAGCAGACCTAGATTGACTGTATTTCGCAGTAGCAAGCATATTTATGCGCAGATCGTAGATGATAAAGAAGGTAAAACTCTGGTTTCCGGTTCGTCTATGACGAAGGGATTCAAGGAGCAAATGAAATCTGGCGGTAACTTGAAGGCTGCGGCTTTGGTAGGAGCTATGATTGGTGAGCAGGCCGCTGCAAAAGGTATTAAAGAAATTTATTGCGATAGAAACGGTTTTCATTATTCAGGACGAGTCAAAGCTCTTGCCGATGCGGTACGAGAAAAAGGAATTAAATTTTAATCCAAAAGAATCTCTTGGAACTTCCAGAATTATCGGATCATTAGAGATACTCTAAAAAAGTAGGAGGAAGGCTTGCGACAGAAGCAACCGGAAAACCCAACAGATTTTGTTGATAAAGTGGTCAAGATCAACCGTGTAGCCAAGGTTGTAAAAGGTGGTCGCCGGTTCAGCTTCAGTGCATTGGTCGTGGTCGGTAATCGTGATGGTAAGGTGGGTTGGGGATTGGGTAAAGCCAATGAGGTACCTGAAGCCATTCGAAAAGGGGTTGAGAAGGCCAAGAAAAATTTGGTCGATATCAGCCTAGAAGGCTCTTCCATTCCGCATGCAGTGATTGGTGCTTATGGGGCGGGAAGAGTGATGTTGAAACCGGCATCGCGGGGAACTGGACTGATTGCAGGCGGAGCAGTACGCGCTGTATTGGAGGCGGCAGGTGTTCGCGATATTCTAACGAAATGTCTACGAACAAATAATCCGCACAATGTTGTTAAAGCTACGATTCAAGGATTAATGGACCTCCGCAGTGCAAAAGATTGTGCTCGAGCGAGAGGAAAACAAGTAGGTTGATCGAGGAAAAAGAATGTTGCAATTATCTAATTTAAAAGGCATCGCTGGCGGTAGGAAAAATCGAAAGCGTGTGGGTCGTGGAATTGGCTCAGGTACTGGTAAGACTTCTGGCAAGGGCCAGAAAGGTCAGAACAGTCGCTCGGGAGGAGGAGTTCGCCCTTGGTTTGAGGGAGGACAGATGCCACTTCACCGAAGGTTGCCTAAGCGTGGTTTTACGAATATTTTCAAAATATACTATGAACTCGTGAATGTCGATCAGTTGAATCGATTCGCCGGTATTGATCCTATTACTCCTGAAGTAATGAAGGAGAGGGGATTGATAAAAAAAATTGGAGCCGTAAAAATTCTTGGTAATGGCGAATTGAAAGAATCACTCAATGTGCATGCACATAAGTTCAGCGGATCAGCTCAAGCTAAAATTGAGAAATCCGGGGGAAAGGTTGTAAAACTATAAATGGCAGCAGAAAGCTTCGGCAATATATTTAGGATTCCTGAACTTAAAAAGAAAATTCTTTTTACGTTAGCGCTTTTAGTGGTTTATCGGATTGGGGCGCATATCCCAACTCCGGGAATCAACTCTGTGGCATTGGCGGAGTTATTTGCCCGGGCGCAGGGAACTATTCTTGGTTTTTTTGATATGTTCTCCGGTGGAGCTTTAAGCCGATTAACCATTTTTGCTTTGGGCATTATGCCTTATATTAGCGCATCTATTATTTTACAACTGATGACGATTGTTTCGCCTTACTTAGCTAGGTTGAAAAAAGAAGGCGAGGCAGGGCAAAAAAAAATAACCCAGTACACACGTTATGGAACGGTATTGTTGAGTACGATTCAGGGGTCAGGAATCGCAGTGGGTTTGGAGGCCATGAGGAGTCCAGGTGGTATCCCCATAGTACCGGAACCAGGCTGGTCATTTAGGTTGATGACGGTTCTTACTTTGACAGCCGGAACATCCTTTCTAATGTGGTTGGGGGAGCAGATCACGGAGCGGGGAATTGGTAATGGAATTTCCCTGATTATTTTTTCGGGTATTGTTGCAGGAACACCAGCGGCAATATTTCAATCGTTGGATTTGATGGGTACAGGTGAAATGTCTGTACTTGTTATGTTTGTCCTTCTTATAGTTATGATCGTGGTGGTAGGAGCCATTGTATTCACGGAAGGAGGGCAGCGACGGATACCGATCCAGTATGCCAAGCGAGTGGTGGGTCGAAAGATGATGGGCGGACAATCTACACATTTGCCTTTGAAAGTAAACACATCGGGGGTTATCCCGCCAATTTTTGCTTCTTCGATCATCATGTTTCCGGCAACAATAGCACAGTTTATAAGTCATCCTTGGATGCAGACGGTTTCGGCTATGCTGACACCGGGGACGATTGTTTATAGTATGATTTTTGTCGGTGCAATTTTTTTCTTTTGTTATTTTTATACGGCGGTTATTTTTAACCCCGTCGATGTTGCTGACAATATGAAAAAGCACGGCGGTTATGTGCCTGGAATTCGACCAGGAAAAAAAACGTCAGAATATATTGATACGATTCTCTCAAGACTTACTTTTTATGGTGGAATATATTTGTCTTTAGTCTGTATATTGCCGGATTATTTGATAAAGTACTTCAATATCCCATTTTACTTTGGTGGAACAAGCTTGTTGATCGTGGTGGGTGTCTCTTTGGATACTATGCAGCAAATTGAGTCCCATCTGGTTATGAGAAATTATGATGGTTTTGTGAAAAAGGGTCGTTTGAAAAGCCGAAGAGGCTGATTGATGAGATTGATTCTTTTAGGGCCACCTGGTGCCGGCAAAGGTACTCAGGCAAAAATGCTGAAAGATAAATTTCAAATTCCACAAATATCCACTGGCGATATTTTGAGGCAAGCGGTAAAAGATAATAGCGATATGGGTGCTCGTGTAAAAATAATTATGGATGCGGGGCAGTTAGTTTCTGACGAAATAGTTATTGACCTGATTAAAGAGCGTATCAAACAAGCGGATTGTGAAGCCGGCTTCATTCTGGATGGTTTTCCCCGGAATATTGCTCAAGCTGAAAAGCTTTCGGAAACCCTGATTGAGATGAATCTGGAAATAGATTGTGTGATCGACTTGGAAGTAAATGCCGAGGAAGTAGTCAACCGGTTAACTGGAAGAAGCACTTGTGCGGAATGTGGTGCCATGTTTCATTTATTATCTCGCCCTCCAAAGGTTCCTAGAGTTTGTGATAGTTGCGGGGGGGGGCTGGAGCAACGGCCAGACGATAATAGAGAAACGATTCGCGAAAGATTAAAAGTTTATATGGAGTCTACCGCTCCTCTAAAAGAATTTTATAAAAAACAGGGGAATTTTAAAATGGTCGAAGCAAAGGGCTCAGTGGAAGAAATTTTTTCTGATGTTTGCGGAATTATAGATGTCTAAAGAAGAATCCATAGAGGTAGAGGGCACAATATTAGAGCCGTTGCCTAACGCAATGTTTAGAGTCGAGTTAGATAACGGGCATAAGGTGTTAGCTCATATTTCGGGGAAGATGCGAATGCATTTTATTCGAATTTTATCGGGAGATAAGGTGAAAGTTCAACTCTCACCTTATGATCTGACACGTGGCCGAATTACCTATCGATATAAATAAGAGGAAAGAACCATGAAAGTAAGAAGCTCAGTCAAACCGATTTGCATGAAATGTAAAGTGATTCGCCGCCGCGGTGTTGTGCGGGTGATTTGCGAAAATCCAAAACACAAGCAGCGACAAGGATAAAGGAGAAACAGTGGCACGAATAGCAGGTATTGATATTCCAAAAGAGAAACCGGCTTGGATCGCTTTGACTTATATATATGGGGTGGGAAGGACATCATCGCATGCGATTCTCAAAAAAGCTGAGGTGGGTGAAGAAATAAGGATGAAGGATTTGACGGAAGAAGAGATAACCCGCATCCGAAGCGTCATTGACAAGGAGTACGAGGTTGAAGGCGACCTTAGGCGTAATATCAATATGAATATAAAAAGATTGATGGATATCAGTTCTTATAGAGGTCTTAGGCACCGTAGAGGTTTGCCGGTCCGTGGGCAGAGAACTCATACCAATGCGCGAACAAGAAAAGGCCCTAAGAAAACAGTCGGTGCTCGTGCTAAAAAATAAGGGTGCTTTAAATATTAGAGATTCTCATAAAAAAGATCTGGAGAAATTAAATTAATGGATAAGAAATCCAAAAGCGGTAAGAAAAAACAGAAAACAGCTCCGGAAGTAGGCATAGCTCATATCCGCGCCACATTTAACAATACCATCATTACAATTTCGGATATGTCCGGTAATGTAGTTTCTTGGTCGAGTGCTGGAGCGCAGGGGTTTAAGGGTTCTAGGAAAAGCACACCCTTCGCAGCCCAGGTGGCCGCAGACAAGGCAGCGGTTAAAGCCAGAGATATGGGAATGAAAAAACTTGAAGTTCATGTGAAAGGTCCGGGTTCTGGGCGTGAATCTGCAATCCGTTCCTTGCAAGCAGCTGGAATGGAAATTCTTGTTATTAGAGACAGAACCCCAATTCCGCATAATGGTTGTCGTCCGAGAAAGCGACGAAGAGTTTAGTGAGATTATATAATTGTTCGATGATTTTCTCTGACATGACCCTGTTCTTTTGTAAGGGTTACTTCCAGTAAAAATCAAATTTTAGAGTGACTAAAGTGTTTAAATCTGAAAGGAGAAGCTGAATTTGGCCAGGTATCGAGGTTCTGTTTGTCGACTATGTCGGCGAGAAGGAATAAAACTGTATCTAAAAGGTTCCCGTTGCGAGACGGCAAAATGCGCTATTGAAAAAAGGGCTTACCCTCCTGGACAGCATGGTCAAGGGCGCACTAAATTCTCGGAATACGGGGTTCAGCTTCGTGAAAAGCAAAAGGTAAAGCGTATTTATGGTGTGTTGGAAAAACCATTCCGAAACTACTTTTTTGCAGCAAATAAGAAAAAAGGCGCGACCGGTGAGAACCTTTTGCAAAACCTGGAATTGAGATTCGATAATGTCGTGTATCGAATGGGTCTTGCGCCATCTAGAAATGCTGCCCGTCAGTTGGTTCGACATAGACATTTTACTGTCAATGGAAAAAAAATGGATGTCCCTTCATATATTCTTAAGCAGGGAGATACCATCGCGCCAAATCCAAACAAAAGTAAAAAGAAGCCAGTCAACTTAGCTATAGAAAATATAAAAAATAAAAACTTGCCGGAATGGCTTACATTCGATGCTGATAGCAAGCAGGGAATTGTACAGGCAATGCCTGCAAGAGAAGATGTTGCGATGCCAATTGAAGAACAGTTGATCGTTGAGCTCTACTCGCGATAAGGGGTTATTCGCTAAATAATTAACAATTGATAAGACCCGAATTTAGGGGGTCGGAGGCTACATGTTTACAGCCCAGGGAATCGTTAAACCAAAACGTTTAGAATTTGATAAACAAAATAGATCCGCATATTATGCCACACTGAGTGCTGGTCCGTGCGAGCGGGGGTTTGGTGTAACCATTGGAAATTCATTGCGCAGAATGTTGCTTTCTTCTATCGAAGGGGCTGCTGTTGTCGCGGTAAAGTTTGAAGGAATATTTCATGAATTCTCCTCTATTCCAGGTGTGATGGAGGATGTGACAGAGATAATACTCAATATTAAGCAGCTTAATCTTAAATTGACCGGTGAAGCAGACTCAAAACGTATTTTTATCAAGGCAAGCGAAGCAGGTACTATTTGCGCAAAAGATATCATTGCTGACCCAGATCTCGAAATTTTGAATCCTGATCATGTTATTCTCACAATAGACCAGAGCGCGAAAGTAGATGTTGAAATGATCGTGAGAAAAGGTCGCGGATATGTTTCAGCAGATAAACATGTCATTGAAAATGAATCTGTACAAATAATTCCGATAGACTCTAGCTTCTCTCCCATCGAAAAAATTTCCTACCATGTAGAAAATACAAGGGTAGGTCAGTCCAGTGATTATGATTCGTTGATCATGGAGTTATGGACGAACGGAGGCATCACTCCTGAAGATGCATTGGCGCATGCAGCAAAAATAGTCAAAGACCATATGCAAATTTTTATCAACTTCGATGAAGAGCCAGAACCGGTTATGCCTCAAGTTGATGAGAAAAAACAAAAGATGTTGAGCAATATGGCAAAATGTGTTGAAGAGCTTGAACTTTCTGTACGTTCCTACAACTGTTTAAAGAATGCAAATATCCAGACCATTGCCGAGTTGGTGACGAAAACAGATGGTGAGATGCTTAAAACGAGAAATTTTGGCAGAAAATCGCTAAACGAAATTAAAGAAATTCTCGAAGAAATGGGACTCCACTTGGGGATGAAAGTAGAAGAAGAAGATTTGAAGCAAATCATTCAAGCACAGAAGAAAAAAGAAACGGATACAGAAGTCGAACAATAAGGATTTACTAAGGAGTACAACCATCAATGCGGCATTTGAAAGCAGGTAGAAAGCTAGGGAGAACATCCGCTCACCGTAAGGCACTTTTTCGAAACCTTGTCGGGGCATTGATCCTGAGAGAGCGAATCAGTACCACAATGGCTAAAGCAAAAGAATTGCGCGGAAAAGTGGAAAAAACAATTACCCTTGGGAAAAAAGGGACGCTTCACGCAAGACGGCAGGCTTTCAAGCTGGCACCGCAAAAAGAAACTGTGCAAAAAGTTTTTGGTCCTTTGGCAGAGCGTTATGCTAAACGGCCTGGTGGTTACACCCGCATTATAAAGATAGGCCCGCGAAAAGGGGATAATGCCCCTATGGTGTTTATAGAATTGGTAGACCGCGAGGGTGATGCGCCTACTCTAGAAAAAAGAAAAGGCGCAGCGAAAAAAGAAGCTCCTAAAACTGTAGCAAAAAAAATGGCAACGCCGAAAACAGCTGATAAAAAACCAGCCTCAAAAAAAGAAACCGAAAATAAAAAAGACACAAAAGAGAAAGCAGATCCGAAAAAAACTGACGATAAAGATAAGGAAGATAAAAAATAATACCCTTTATCGTTTATCAAAGGCAGTTCGGACCCACCCCTGTTGGCCCGTGTTTGAACCTGAAGTTGGTGCTCTCCTTTATATAAATTAATAAATCGTCGTAGCTTTTGAAGTGCTCTGTGAAACCGTAATCATCGCCAGTATATTCACAAGACTCAGTGCTATGCTCGCGGCACATATAAGGCCGATGTTCATAGATTGCGCATTTATTGTCGGGCATTAAGAAATTGCACCGATTATGAATCATGATGAACCAGTCTTTCCTATAAATATAAATCGAAGTGTTCTCATGGGCAATCTTCCATAGTAAACTTTCGTAATCACGTCGGTCTTCGGGTTCATCTATTCCAAAGGCGAAATAATTACAGCAATAGGCTGGAAGGCATTTTTCGCATTGATGGGTATCGTCTCTTGTGCTTTTTATTTTATCCATGAAATATCCTTACGAGTTCAAAAATAATAGATTTGAAAGTTGAAGCAGGGGCTATTTTGCCTGCCAATCTTTTAGGAGTCAACCCTCTCGCTACAGAAGTAATACATGGTTATAGAAAAATTATTATGGTTTTAATGGAGTAGACCTGATTGCCATACGCCGACGGGGAGAAAGAGGTTGACAAGTGGGGGATAACTTAATAAAGTATAAAGGATCCAAAATCTCCCAAACATAATCCCAATCAAAACAAATCACATGCCAGCTTATCTTTTGCGCGCTTTAGTCGTTAATTAATCAATGAACTATCAAAATTAATTCTAGGATAATCCCATATACTAGAAAATCTATTTCTACTCTCACCTCAAAGAAGCCACAAACCATGACCCAAATGAATATCGAAGAGCTTAAGGCTAAAACTATATCTGAACTCACTAATATTGCCAAAGATTTAAAAATTCAAGGTCACAGTGGCCTCAGGAAGCAGGACCTGATTTTTAGAATTCTGGAAGCTAAGACAGAAAAAGACGGTTTGATGTTTGGCCAAGGCGTATTGGAGATTCTCCCTGATGGATTTGGGTTTCTAAGAGCTCCAACTTACAATTACCTACCGGGACCGGATGATATATATGTTTCACCTTCGCAGATTCGAAAATTCGATATGCGAACGGGCGATACGATTTCAGGTCAGATCAGACCTCCAAAAGACAGCGAACGCTATTTTGCTTTGCTGAAAGTAGAGGCGATCAACTTTGAAAATCCAGATAAAACCAAAGACAAAATTTTATTCGATAACTTAACACCCCTTTATCCAGAAGAGCGGATTCGCTTGGAAACACCATCTAGTAAAGATTACAGTGCTCGCGTTATGGACTTAATGACACCAATTGGTAAGGGACAACGTGGGTTGATCGTGGCGCCGCCACGTACCGGTAAAACCATGTTATTACAGTCGGTCGCAAATAGCATCAGTACCAATTACCCTGAAGTTGCGTTGATCGTACTTCTAATTGACGAGCGCCCCGAGGAAGTTACTGATATGCAACGTTCGGTGCGTGGGGAGGTAATAAGTTCGACCTTTGATGAGCCAGCCCAGAGGCATGTTCAGGTGGCGGAAATGGTCATCGAAAAGGCCAAAAGGCTAGTAGAGCACAAACGAGATGTCGTAATTTTACTAGACAGCATTACCCGTCTGGCACGCGCTTACAACGCCATTGTGCCTCCAAGCGGCAAAGTATTGTCGGGTGGTGTAGACTCCAACGCATTGCAGCGTCCGAAAAGATTTTTTGGTGCAGCCCGAAACTTAGAAGAAGGTGGAAGTCTGACCATCATTGCGACAGCTTTGGTTGACACAGGAAGTCGCATGGATGACGTTATTTTCGAAGAATTTAAGGGTACAGGTAATATGGAAATAGTTCTTGATCGCAAACTTGCGGATAAGAGAACCTTTCCTTCAATCGATATCAACCGCTCAGGTACTCGAAAAGAAGAGCTTCTTTTGCCAGAGCAAGACTTGCAACGCGTGTGGTTATTGAGAAAAGTTTTGCTCCCCATGGGCATCCATGATACGATGGATCTTCTCCTACAGAAGATTAAGGAATCTAAAACAAACGCCGAATTTTTGGCGACCATGAACTCTTGACGGTGACACAATGAAACAAGGAATTCATCCAGAATATTACGAATCAACGGTTCGCTGCGCATGTGGAGCGGAAGTGACGACAAAAACAACCGTGAAAGATATGCATGTGGAAATTTGTTCACAATGCCATCCCTTTTTCACGGGTAAACAGAAACTTCTGGATACTGCAGGTCGCATTGAAAAATTTAACCGTAAATATGGCAAGGCAAAACCCGCCGCAGAACAGACTGAAACCACAAGCCCTCAATAGAACTTATCCTGCTTTTTATTTCCTCGGCTTTACCCGCTTGATGCGCGTTTCTAAAGGCATTTCCCATGTTCGATAAGTTGAAAACGGTTGAGAAACGTTATAACGATCTCAACGAATTGCTAAGCGATCCTAAGGTTATCGCTCTGCAATCCGAATACAAGAAGTATGCCAAAGAGCAATCTGATTTAACGCCGATTGTAAAGAGGTATAAAGATTTAAAAGAATTTGTCCAGCAATTAGAAGATAGTAAAAAGATTCTGGAAGAAGAGAAGGATCCAGAAATGCTGGAAATGGCAGAAGAAGACCTTGCTCAGGTAGAAATTAAAAAACAAAAAGCCGAAAGTGATTTAAAACTCCTTCTTTTGCCAAAAGACCCGCGTGATGATCGCAACGTGATTGTTGAAATTCGCGCAGGTACAGGAGGAGAAGAGGCGGCATTGTTTTCAACCGACTTGTTCCGAATGTATTCCCGATATGCAGAAGAAAAAAAATGGCAGGTGGAAATCTTAAGTTCCAATCTGACCGGCAAGGGAGGATTCAAAGAGGTGATCTTTAGCATCTCTGGTAAAGGGGCTTACAGTAAATTAAAATATGAAGGCGGTACTCACCGCGTTCAACGGGTGCCCGATACCGAAAGTCAGGGGCGCATCCATACATCGGCGGTCACGATTGCTATTCTTCCTGAAGTGGAAGATGTCGATTTAAAAATAAATCCATCAGATATTAAGATAGATGTTTATCGCGCATCGGGTCCAGGAGGACAAAGCGTTAACACCACTGATTCGGCAGTGCGCCTCACATTTGTTCCGACCGGAATGATCGTGACGTGTCAGGATGAAAAATCTCAACACAAGAATCGCGAAAAAGCGATGAAGGTATTGAGAGCCCGATTGTATGATGAAGAACAAAAAAAAGCACATGATGAACAAGATAGTGAACGCAAGCAACAGGTTGGCTCGGGGGATCGAAGTGAACGAATCCGTACCTATAATTTTCCGCAGGAACGGGTTACCGATCACCGAATTGGACTAACCCTGCATAAGTTGTCGGCGGTTATGGAAGGCGCGCTGGAGGAAGTCATCGATGCGTTGACTCTTCATTTCCAATCCGAAGCGCTTAAAGGCAATAATTAAAAAAGATGGATGCAAACATCAACTCATTTCTAAATTGGTCGCAAAGCCAATTAGCTGAGGCGGGTGTGCTCTCTCCCCGACTGGATTCCGAAATTATACTTGCCCATACTTTGAACCTTTCGCGAACTGATCTTTGGACGCAGGGCAAAAGGGTTCTCAGTGAATCTGAAGTGAAAAACGTAAAAAAATTTATGGAACGGCGACTCAATCGAGAACCCATTTCCCTGATTGTCGGGCATCAAGAATTTTGGTCTCTTGATTTTATCGTCGATGAAAATGTTCTTACTCCCAGACCTGAAACCGAGTTGCTGGTCGAAACAGCTTTGAATTTTATATTATCCCCTACTGCTAAAATTCTAGATTTGGGAACGGGATCAGGAGCCCTTGCTGTGGCAATGGCAAAAGAGATTTCGGAATCCAAAGTTTCTGCGATCGATATAGACCCCAAAGCTCTGAGCATTGCTAAAAAAAATGCAGAGCGTCATGGTGTTGCAAATCAGATTGAATTTATTTGTGCAGATTTAAGAAAATGCGATTGGTCGGGGTGCTTCTCGATGGTTTTATCGAATCCGCCTTATATCAAGTCCGCAGATATTCAAAAAATAATGCCAGAGGTTCGGAATTATGAACCTGGGAAAGCGTTGGACGGGGGTGTAACAGGTCTGGACTTTTATCAGGCCATTATCCCGATGGCCATTGATCGACTTGAAGAGAACGGGTTTTTGATATTAGAGATTGGCCATGATCAAGCAGATGAGGTCACAGCTTTATTAGATAATTTTTCATGTTACCGAAATGTTGAAGTGATTCAGGATTATTCGGGGTACGACCGAGTGGTCAAAGCGAAAAAAAAAAATGGATAAAATAGTCATAGAAGGCGGTAAGCGGTTAGTGGGAACCGTGAAAATGAGTGGTGCCAAGAATGCGGTGTTACCGGTTCTTGCAGCAACATTGTTGACTGAAGGTCGGAATGTCATCGATGGAGTTCCTGAAGTACGCGATGTGCAGACGATGATAAAACTCTTGGAAGCTCTGGGAGCTGAAGTAGAAAGTTATAGTAACGAGAAAATAATCTTGGATACCTCCAAGGTAAATAACTCGGAAGCTCCTTATGATCTGGTTTCCACCATGCGGGCTTCGTGCATGGTATTAGGGCCGCTTTTAACAAGGTTGGGCAAGGCACGGGTATCCCTTCCAGGAGGCTGCGCCATTGGAGCTCGTCCTATTGACCTTCATATAAAAGGTTTTCAGGCGATGGGAGCAAAAGTCTGGCTGGAACAGGGCTATGTCAATGGTGAAGTGGATCGTCTGAAAGGAATTTCATTTTATTTTGATACGGTTTCTGTGACAGGCACTGCAAACCTTATGATGGCCGCGGTTTTAGCTGATGGCGAAACTATTTTGGAAAACGCAGCGAAAGAACCAGAAGTGGTTTTCCTTGCTGATGTTTTAAATCTGTCTGGAGCAAAAATTTCAGGGCAAGGAACAGATATTATTAAGATCCAAGGAACCACATCACTCAAGCCAATTGAATGCACGATTTTTCCGGATCGTATCGAGACGGGAACCTATATGATCGCGGCGGCAATCACTCAAGGGGATGTGACGATTGAAAACTGCATACCGCAGCATGTTGAACCCATTATTTTGAAACTTCAAGAGGCTCAGGTTGATGTTGAAGTTGAAAAGAGTAAAATGCGGATAATAGGCAAGGGGCCTATCCGCGCTGTTAATGCGAGAACCCATCCTTACCCTGGTTTTCCTACCGATATTCAGGCGCAGTTCATGGCATTGATGACATTGGCGCAGGGACAGAGTATTATCATGGAGACCGTGTTTGAAAATCGGTTCATGCACGTTGCAGAATTAAAAAGGATGGGTGCTAATATCACGCTAGATGGGCATACAGCCATCATTAGTGGAGTGAAAGGTCTTTCAGGTGCCCCGCTGATGGCTACGGATCTACGTGCAAGTGCTTCATTGGTTCTGGCTGCATTGGCGGCTAAAGGTCAATCTGTTATTTCCATAATTTATCACATCGACCTCTGTTATGTGAGTATGGAAGAAAAACTGTCAAATCTGGGTGCCCAGATACGCCGCTTAAAATAAAGCCTATCCCGGCTTGGCGTCGGTGAGAGGCGATGAAGGTCTGTTGTTTAGCCAAAAAAATATTTTCTTGTTAGATAGGGCTTTCCCAGCTAGGGGATGCTGGTAAATGGTAAAGTTATGGACGAATCCCGACCTCTATACGATCAGGATATTCACAGCATTGTGTTGTGGATGCCAAATTGGATTGGCGATGTAGTATTGACTCTTCCGGTTTTGCAATCCTTACGTCGAGCCTATCCCACGGCCCGTATAACTGCCGTAGTAAAATCTCCCTCCGATGAGCTACTTCTTGGACATCCCGCTATTAACACGGTACTTCTCTTGCCTTCCGGTTCGAATTCGGGACTCAGGGAACGCATAAAATTCGCCCGCAGCCTCAAAAAATATCAGTTTGATGTGGGTATCATATTTCCAAATTCATTTGGTTCTGCTTTTCTATTAAGTTTGACAGGAGCAAAGTATAGGCTGGGATACAACACAGATGGTAGGGATATTTTTCTTACACATCCGATACCGACTACCGATTATCTAAAAAAAAGCCAATATCGCGTTGAGTATTTTTTTAAAATTTTTTCGCCTCTAAAAATGGACGTACCGGACACGGTTTTTAGTCCTGTTGTAAAACAGGAGGGCGACATCTCAATCCGCGAAGCATTATTGAATACCGGTTTGGATGAAGATGAAGAGTTTATCACCCTGCATCCGGGAACATCTAAGTTAGAAAGAAGCTGGCATGCAGAACGGTTTGGAATTTTATGTCAAAAAATTTTTAAAGAGGATGGAAAGAAAATCGTTTTATTAGGAACGCAATCTGAAGAAAAACTGTTGAATCGAATTAAGAACTATTGTCCTCCGGATAGGGTCAAGATTATTCCAACGATGAACTTGAGAGTGTTAGCGGGCGTTCTGAAAAAAAGCCGACTGTTTATTGGTAACGATAGCGGTATGATGCATCTTGCTGCTATGGTGGGCACACCCATTGTAGCTATATTTGGGCCTGGAAATTTCGGCACTACCGGTCCTTATATGGCTCCGGAGAATTGCGAAGTTATTACAGAAAATTATTCATGCTCACCTTGTCGCCAACGCTTTTTTAAGGAATGCAAACCTTCCCAGCATAACAAGCCTTATTGCTTAGAGGATATTACTGTGAAAAACGTGTACGAGGCAATTCAACGTCTTTTGAAAAGAATTTAGAAGTTAATTTAGGGTGGGCTGATGAATGATATTTTGTCTTTAATGTGAAGAATAATTTCCTGAACTGGCTGTCATATGCACAATTCTCCATGAAGCTAACGCCTGTATCATCAGAGATTTTCTTGAAAACAAAATATTCCCTGTCAGTTGGAGAATATATATTTTTCATACAGGGCCTGCTCCTGTCGCAGGCTCGATAAAGATTCGTCTCTGGGATAAGAAAGAAGATGTGGGACGTGCACGAAAGCTTCAGAGGTATGGTAAGTTTGCTCAACTTGCTGGACCGAGGTGGCCACTGAGGATGATGTTTGTGGCCATTGTGTTGAGAAGCTTAACTAAGTTGGGCTACTCAGTTTGCAAATTTGAATTTGATAATATACCAGATGGCAGCGACGCCGTCCTTCCAAGTTATTTTTTTTCCTTCTGAATAGTCGCGACCATTATAAGAAATTGGGACTTCGTATATCCTGAAATTATTTTTTGCTACTTTCGCTGTAAACTCAGGTTCAAATCCAAAACGGTTACATTTAAATGTAAGGGTATCGTTGACTTTTTTTGTAAAAACTTTATACCCCGTTTCCATGTCTGTAAGGTTTACATTAGTGAGCATATTGGAAAAAGTTGTCAGCACCAAATTGCCAATGGAATGCCAGAAAAATAAAACGCGATGAGGGCCCCCCAGAAACCGGGAGCCATATACTACGTCTGCACGTCCGTCTAGAATTGGCCGGATTAATGTTCCATAGTCAGCGGGGTTGTATTCCAGATCAGCATCTTGAATGATAATGATGTCTCCGCTCACATTGGAAAAACCAGTTCTCAATGCGGAGCCTTTTCCTTGATTGTGGTTGTGATAAAAAACCTGAAAGCCTTCTTTGTTTTCGTATTTTTTAAGTATTTCACGTGTTCCATCGGTTGAGAAATCATCAACCAATAGTATTTCTTTATCGTAATCAACCGCGTTGACTTGGGCTATTAAAGTCTCCAGGGTTTCCCGTTCGTTATAAATGGGGATGACAATAGAAAGTTTTAGCAAGATCTATATTTAAAAAAGAGTATAGATGAAAGGGGCGACCGCACTGCCCTCGGTTAAGACAATTAACAAGCCCATGAGCAGCATTATTAAAACAATGGGAGCTAGCCACCATTTTTTTCTTGTTTTCAGAAAATCCCAAAACTCTGAAATAATGCTGAGCTTGCTATCTGGGTCAGATTGATTGGTCATTGTTTCCTTGTATTATTTTTTAATCAGAGTGCTGAATATCTTTTCTATCATATCTAAAACAATATCTTATCGGAAGTATTTTATTTTAATGAAGCTTTTCAAAATTAAAGGAAATATCTTGCATTTGCCGGGTGAGCGTATTGGCAATACAACCTGTTAATACTCCTGTCAGGAGAGCGAATGAAAAGAAAAAAGGAAGCAATGTGAAAAAAGAACTCTCGCTAATAAGAAAATAATAGACACAGAGAGATGTCGCGAGAGTATGCGTATATGCTCCGAATATGCTGATGCCGATCAAACTCATGTGAGCTTTTCCTATTTTATAAGACATACCCATTATAAGTATTGTTGCAATACATCCCATTAGACTCAAAAAAAGTCGGACCTAAAAAAATTCCACCAAGTATCGACCCTATAACCACTCGCAGAAAGGTAACAATTACCGCTTCTTTAAACCCCAAAAAAACCAATGCGACCAATGTCATGAGGTTAGCCAGACCCAGTTTTATCCATGGACTGGGTAAAGGCAGATGTGCTTCGAGACGATGTAGGATGACCCCTAAGGCTACCATAATGGCGATGGTCATCATTTTATTGCTTTGAGGAAATTCGGGTTGTCGCAGATGAGAAATCATCTCATTTGCCAGTCTGATGATTTAACAAGGTTTCTACATGCAGTTGGACGGAATCCCCTAACGCAGAATAATCATATCCACCTTCTAACATGGAAAGTATTCTGCCTTCGCAAACATCGTTAGCGACATCAATCAGCTGTCGTGTCATTTCTCCGAAGCATTCCGTACTCAGCTCGATTTGGGCAAGAGGGTCATTCTCATGAGCATCAAATCCGGCTGATATAATAATCAGATCGGGATTGAATTTTTGAATTGCTGGAACCAATTTGTGCTTAATTGCGCTGAGATAATCAGGATCTCCCGAATAAGCTTGCATGGGTAAATTCAAATTCGACCCTAGGCCGTCTCCGGTTCCTGTTTCGTCCTCTCCTCCTGTGCCAGGGTAAAAAGGATACTGGTGGGTGCTACTGTAAAAAATTGAGGAATCTTTATAAAAAGAATGTTGTGTTCCGTTTCCATGATGCACGTCCCAGTCAAAAATAAAAATTTTCCCGAGCTGTTTGACATCTTGAGCATAGCGAGCGATTACGCCGACGTTATTAAAAAGGCAAAATCCCATAGACCGATTTTGTTCGGCATGGTGACCCGGTGGGCGCACAGCACAAAAAGCATTGTTAATGGTTCCTTCTAAAATTTTGTCCAGGGCTTCAAGACCGGCACCGGCACTCAATAGTGCCGCTTCATGGGAGTCTGGGCAGATTACGGTATCGGCATCTAGATTTCGAACCCCATTTTTGCAGTTTTGCTCAACGTTCTTGATGTGTCCGCTATCATGTACTTTAGCGATATCATCTACAGTGGCTTTGCGGGGTTGAATTAAGGTAAGGTTGTTGTAGTCTTTTGAAGATTCAATTTTCTCTTTAATTGCGGTTAATCGGCCTGGATTTTCCGGGTGCGGTTCGTTCTCGTGCTTCAAATAAAAAGGATCTGAAATGTAGCCCGTTTTATTCAATTTTTTCCCCTGTAAATATTTTTAATTTCATATTAGTAAAACTTTATTGAGGATATCAAAATAATGAGATTCCTTCAACTTATCTGAAAATGCTCGATTTAGAAAAAAATGAAAAATTAAAGGTCATTGAAGAGAAGGCTTACGCCCTTGGTTTTGATGGGTTTGGAATTGCCAGTCCGGAAATAGGAGAGGCGGGTGCAAATTTCAGTGAGTGGTTGTCTTTGGGATACGCTGGGGAAATGGCTTATATGGCTCGCGGGGAGAAAAAACGCCGTGATACAAATCTCGTGTTAGAGGGAGTCAAAAGCATTATTTGTCTCAGGACAAATTATTTCACCGCAGAAAAGGGAATGGACTTTCTAGACCACCCTGAAAGGGGAGATACCTCCCTTTATGCTTTGAATAAAGACTATCACGATATCATCACTCCTCGCTTGAAAGAACTTGAAAAAAATATTCAGGAAGAGTTCATAGACTGTAAAACCAAATTTTATGTCGATACAGGTCCTCTCCTTGAAAAACCGTTGGCTCAACGAGCGGGTTTGGGGTGGATTGGAAAACATACTAATTTGCTCAGTCAGGGAATCGGCTCTTGGTATTTTCTTTCTGAAATTTTAGTTGATGTCGCGCTACCTGAGTCTGAAGTGGCAGAAAACCATTGCGGTACCTGTCGCAGTTGCATCGATATTTGTCCTACCGATGCTATCGTTGCTCCTTATGTGCTGGATTCAAAAAAATGTATTTCTTATCTTAATATTGAACTTAAGGGGGTTATTCCCATTGAGTTTCGCAAAGCCATCGGTAACAGAATATACGGATGCGACGATTGCCAGATCGTGTGCCCTTGGAACTCTTATGCAGTTAAAACAGACGAACCTGCTTTTCAAGAGGTTGATGGTAACTTTTTATTGACCGAATTGATTCTTATGGATGATGAGGGATTTCGGAAAAGGTTCAAGGGCAGTCCGATAAAAAGAATCAAGCGGCGCGGATTGTTGAGAAACGTTGCGGTGGCTTTGGGGAACTCAAAAAGTATGCAGGCTGTGCCATTTTTGATAAAAGCTTTAGAGGATAAGGAGCCTCTCATCCGCGCCCATACTGTTTGGGCTTTGGGAGAGCTTTTGTTATCTAAAAGTATCCCTCTGCTCGATGAGAAACTGGCGGCAGAAGCCGAGCCTATGGTTTTGCATGAATTGGACGGTTTGCGGCAACGGTATCTTGTATGACGAATTTTGGGGATTTTAGAAGTGCGTAAACAAACCGTTGAACCTGTCGGTGTCGCGTCTTATAATCAGTAAAATTTAATCCATTTTCGATTTAGAGGTCTATGAGCGATTCAAGTGAGTTTCGATTTTTAAAAGCATGCCGGGGCGAACCGGTGGATAAAACACCTGTCTGGTTTATGCGTCAGGCAGGCCGGTATATGAAAGTTTACCGGGATTTGAAAGAGAAACATACCTTCCTAGAAATGTGTAAAGCCCCGGAGCTGGCTTGCGAAGTAACCATGCAGCCTTTAGAGGTGCTGGATGTTGATGCGGCAATTATTTTTGCTGACATTCTTCTTCCGCTGGAACCTATGGGAACGGGGCTCGAATTTTCCGCTGGCGATGGCCCGGTAATACCACGGCCCGTGAGAGATAAAAAAGCAGTCGAAAACCTTTTACCTGTCAACGCAGAAGAACAGCTTGGGTTTGTAGGCGATGCCATTCGACTGGTTCGCAAAGAGATTGATGGTAAAGTTCCTCTTGTCGGGTTTGCAGGTGCGCCTTTCACTTTGTCCAGTTATATGATCGAAGGTGGGAAGTCCCGCGATTTTACCACTACTAAACTGATGATGTATGAAGCCACAGATGTCTGGAATCTTTTGATGGAAAAGGTTTGTGTAATGCTGGTGGGCTACTTGAAAATGCAGGTCAATGCCGGAGCGCAGGCCCTACAGATATTTGATAGTTGGGTAGGGTGCCTCAGTCCACACGACTATAAAAAATATATCATGCCTCATTTAAAAGGGGTTTTTAGTGAGCTAAAAAAACTTAAAGTTCCTGTCATTAATTTTAGTACCGGGACATCGACCATGCTAGATACTGTGCAACAGGCGGGTGGTGATGTTCTTAGTTTTGACTGGCGTATTGAAATTGATGAGGCACGTAAAATTTTAGGTGCTGACCAGCCCGTTCAAGGGAACCTCGACCCGGTCACTCTTTTTGCTCCCTTGCCGATTATTCGAGAAAGGGTTCACGATATTCTGCGTCGTGCCGGTCCTACCGGGCATATTTTTAATTTGGGCCACGGTATCTTACAGCACACCCCGGTAGACCATGTTAAAGCGGTAGCCGAGATGGTTCACGAGTTTAAATATGAGTGATTCTTCACCTCGAATCGGTATATTCCTCATGGCGCACGGAGCGCCGGAATCCACGGATGATATCCCAGAGTATCTAAAAACCATCCGAGGTGGTAAGGAATCTACACCCGAAACAATCCAAATCATCCGTGACCGGTACGAGCAAATTGGCGGCAAGTCGCCTTTAAGGGAAATAACCGCTGAACTTGCGGATCGGCTAGAAAAATTCCTGAATCAGGAAGGACTTCAATTTAAAGTATATGTGGGAATGCGCAATTGGAGTCCCTATATCCGAGATGAGGTTAAACGGATGAAAGAGGATGGGATTGAAAAAGTAATCGCCCTTTGTCTTGCGCCGCAATTTAGCACTTGGAGCACCAAGCTTTACTTCAATGCTTTTAAGGAAGCTTTAAAAGATTGCGGTGGTGAAGACATCGATGTTCATTTTGTCGCAAGTTGGGCCAACCATCCTCTTTTAATCGATGTGTTTGCGGAGAAGTATCGAGAGGCTCTGGCAAAAGTGAATGGGGAATCCGTTTACACGATATTTACAGCTCACAGTATTCCTTCAGAATCAATTAAGCTTGGCGATCCCTATGATCAGGAATTTAATAAAACCGTCGAATTATTAGTGGACCGGGTTAAGCCGAATAATTGGTATCAAGCGTATCAAAGTCAAGGGATGATACCCGTTCCCTGGCTGGGGCCAACCGTTGAATCTGTATTAGACAAAATTTCCCGAGTAGGCTCCAAAACAGTATTGATAGTTCCTGTGGGATTTGTTTGTGATCATGTAGAAATTCTTTTCGACATTGATATAGAGTTTAAAAAATATGCCGCAGACAGAAAACTAAAACTTCATCGAACAGAATCTCTAAACTTCTCTCCTACATATATTGAAGCGTTAGCTTCGATAGCGTGGGAAGCAATGGTTTAAAATTTAGCAAGTAAACTCCTTCCTGAAAAAAAACTTATGAATCTGGAATCATTAAATCCACAACAATATCAAGCCGTGTGCCATAGCGAAGGACCCTCAATGGTGGTCGCTGGAGCAGGGTCGGGCAAAACACGCGTTATCACTTATCGCATAGCGCATCTGATCCGTGAACGGGGAGTTGACCCAGAAAGCGTTTTAGCTATCACCTTTACTAATAAGGCGGCGGGTGAAATGAAGGAACGAATCCGAGGTATGCTGGAGCATGGTGGCCCTTCTCGATGGGTCAGTACTTTCCATTCATTCTGTTTAAGAATGCTGAGAAAACATATTTCAGAATTGGATTTTTCTAATGACTTCGCAGTTTATGATGCTCAGGATCAGTTGACCTTGGTGAAGCAGTGTATGAAGGCCGCTCAAATCAGTACCGATGCATTCCCTGCTAAGTCTCTCTTGAACCATATTAGTGGGTTTAAGAACGACTTCCTTCTCCCTGAACAGTTAGATTTAGATAGCATGTCTTATGGAAACCAGATGAAAGCGGCTGAGCTTTATCCTCTTTACCAGGCAGCTTTGAAATCAAACAATGCATTGGACTTCGACGATTTACTGACTTCCACCGCCAAATTGTTTCAGAAGGTTCCCTCTCTGCGTGAGCATTACGACAAAAAGTTTCAATATATTTTGGTCGATGAGTTTCAGGATACGAATGCAGTTCAGTATGAGTTGGTGCGTTTACTTTCAATGGACGTAAATAATGTCTGTGTAGTGGGAGACGACGATCAAAGTATTTACAGGTGGCGGGGCGCAAACATAGAAAATATTCTTAATTTTGAAAAAGATTATCCCGGCACCACGGTTATCAAGCTGGAAGAAAACTACAGGTCCACTCAGAATATTTTAACAGCCGCAGGAAATGTGGTTCGTGAGAACCCGAATCGCAATGAGAAAACTTTGTGGACACAGAACGAAAAAGGTGAGCCAATTATCTGCTATCGCGCAGAAGATGAAATCAGTGAGGCAGAGTTTGTTTGTGATCGCATTCAAAATCTATGTCAGGAAGAAGGCTATTCATTTAACGAAATTGCGATTCTATATCGCACCAATGCACAGTCCCGGGTCATGGAGGATGTTCTAAGAAAGGCTGAAATACCTTATCAGGTAATTGGCGGTCTGCGCTTTTATGAGAGAAGAGAGGTGAAAGATGTGCTTGCTTATATGCGGGTACTTATTAATCCCGATGACTCGGTATCGCTAAAGCGTATTGTCAATGTTCCCGCTAGAGGAATCGGTAAAACGTCTTTGGAAAAAGTAGAAGCTTATTGTAGGGGGAGGGATCTCACTTTATTAGAAGGACTTCGCCATGTAGGGCAGGAAAGATTACTAGGGGCCGCAGCTACAGGAAAAATTGCAAATTTTGTCAGTATCCTGGATCATTTGGATTCGGTTTTCAGGCAGTCAAACCCTTTGGAATTATTGGCAGAGGTAATTGACCGATCTGGGTATGCAATCATGTTAAGAAATGAAGATACACGGGAAAGCAAAGGCAGGTCGGAAAACCTGAACGAACTGTATTCTGCCGTCGAACAATTAGTAGAGAATGAAAACGGTTCGTTGCGAGAATTTTTAGATTCTACCGCACTCGTGGCAGACCTGGATAATCTGAATGACGAACGCGGAGTCCTGCCTCTTATGACTTTGCATACTTGTAAAGGATTGGAATTTTCAGCTGTCTTTTTGGTGGGGATGGAGAATGGACTCTTACCGCACGCGAGTTCTATGTCAGATTCAGCTGAATATGAGGAGGAGAGAAGGTTGTGTTATGTCGGATTCACTCGCGCGAAAAAAAGGTTGTTCCTTTCCCACGCTAGGCGTCGAAGAATATATGGCAACACCTTCAATTACCTTCCCTCGGATTTTTTAAATTCTATTCCGAGTGAAGTTATGGAACGCGCTTCAAGTACTCCAGATTATCAAAGGAATAGTCCTAAGCAATTTTCAGATAGTGCCAAATCATCTCGTACAAATACATCTTTCTCAAGCGAAATAGAATTGGAATATTCAATTGGGACTAAGGTTTTGCATCCAAAGTTTGGGTCGGGAATTGTGATAAATCGATCAGGGGAGGAAGAAAACCTGAAGTTGGAGGTGTTTTTCAAAGATGGGCCTGGGAAAAAGAAACTTGCGGCGAAACTCGCGAATCTTATTATCCTATGATGTCATCTTATAAGAAAGGTTATTTTAAACAGGGGGGGGTAAAATGGTCAAAATATCTCGATTAAGTTTCTCTGGAATAATTTTTCTTTTGTTTTTTTCTTTTGCAGTCGTTACAGCGGGAGATGCAGTTCATTTTTCAGGGATTGTAAAAAAAGTATTGCCGAATAAAAATAAGGTAGGGATTAAAGACCCGGATACTAAAAAAAGGTTCACCGTTATCGTGAATGAAAAAACCAAGCCGGATGGGTTGAAGACTCTGGGAGACCTAAAAAAGAAAGATAAGGTTGAAGGGGAATATACCGTCACAGGCGCAGGTTTATACATTGCCTTGGAGTTGATGAAAAAATAGTCTAGCTATTGGCGGGGGGTTCTTGTGGAAATAATATGTTATTTATTTTCGCTTTGCCGCCGGGGGGTAGCCTGAGGCTTAGGCAGATTCGATCTTCTGTATAATCTTCCTTGACTATCAAAGCGAATTTTCTGATTTGAGAGATTAGGCCAGCCTGGGAATGTTCCAGCTCCAATTGATAGGGTGACATTTTTTTCTCGTACTTAGTCACTATTTTATGCCTCAGCGTATCGATTCCTTCATCCTTTTTGCAGGAAATGCTTATTGCAGAAGGAAATTTTTCGTGAGCCCTATCTAATTCTTCGATATCCTCTATCGAATCAATTTTATTGAATACAAGAATAACATCTATCTCATCCATTTCCATTTGAATCAAAAGGTCATCGGTAGTTTGCATTTGATTCTTGTATTCAGAGTGGCTGATGTCGACGACATGGATTAGCAAATCTGCATCCCGGACTTCGTCCAAGGTACTTTTAAATGATGCGACCAAGTCATGTGGTAATTTATTTATCAGGCCTACAGTGTCTGAGAGTAAAACGGGATAGGGGAAGTTCTTTTTTATTTTTCTGACGGTGGAATCAAGGGTCGCGAATAACTTGTTTTCGACCAGTGTGTCTGCACCCGTGAGTTTGTTCATTAAACTGGACTTTCCTACATTGGTATAACCTACCAGCGCAACTTTAAAAGTTCCTTGACGACTTTTTCTTTGAGTCTTTTTCTCTCGGTCGATTTGCTTGAGCTTTTTTTCGAGCTTGTGGATTTCATTTCGGATCATTCTTTGATCAAGTTGGATCTGAGTTTCGCCAACATCCTTCATGCCGATGCCACCTCTTTGCCTGGAAAGGTGTCCCCACATTTTAGCAAGTCTTGGAAGTGCGTATTTCAATCGAGCTAGTTCGACCTGCGTTTTAGCTTCTCGGGTGCGGGCATGGTGACTAAAAATTTCAAGAATCAGCCAGGGACGATCAATCACACGACATTTTATAACTTTTTCCAGTTCGCGATTTTGCCGGGGTGATAATTCTTCGTCAAAGATAACGACTTCGGGTGAATGATGGAGAACAGCCTGCTTTAGCTCTTCCACTTTTCCGCTCCCCAAAAATGTTTTGGGGTTTATTCCAGTCAATCGTTGGGTCAATTCCGCAACAGGTTCATATTCCGCAGTGGTAGCAAGGCCTGTTAGCTCGTCCAACGAAATTCCAGAGGAAGAGAAGTCTTCAGGTAGCCTAACACCTACAAGTATGGCCTTGTTTGATGTAGATTCAGAATGTGTAGCCGATTCTTTTTTCACGAAGCGGAGGAGAATCTAAAATAATGAGACGCGTAAAGTTTCATAATGTTTTCAGGGGAGTAATGTTGGAAACCCATTTGCTGTTCAGTTTTTTAATATGCTGGTTTTTAACTTGATAAATTTTTCATTCATTTCATCAAGTCTTTCCACCAAAGTTTGTATTAATTGGCTCTGGATTTTTTTCTGGATTTCAAGAGTGAGTTTTTTAATAATCTCTTTGGTTATTTTCATAACCACAACTTGATTCGATGAGGCCTATGGCACTTGTGTTTCTTGGACGATGGCTTATCAGCGAAATTTCACCAAATATCGATCCCGCTTTCAGTTCTGCGATGCTGATATTTTCTGGTTTTTGCAGTGATATATGATTTTCTTTAACATCGACCTTGCTTTTTATCTAAATTTCTATTTTTCCTGTAAGAATAACAAAAACAGCAGCACTGAGTTTGCCTTCCGTGATTATAACTTCGCCTTCCTTGAATTTTTCAAAAATCCCAGAAGTATTTACCAGCTTTACTTTTTCTGAGGCTGAAAATTTCTTAAAAAATGGCAAACTTTCAATAAACTCTTCAATAGGATCTTTATCCAAGAACCACCTCTGAAAATTTGATAACTAATTGTACAATTATATATCTTACCTATTATGTAACATTATTCAGGAAGCCTTGTCCTCATATTTTATTGTTAAGGACTCAATAAAACTCTGGGCTTCTTTCATTTTGGGTCTTTTTTATTTTTCTTAAACAACAAATACGCTAACCGGGCATACATAATTGCGTTGTCGCCATCATTTACTTCGTTATATATTTTCCCAATTTGCATATAAGTTTCGGCTTTATTAATGTTGAAAGTCAGTGCTATTTTGAATGCCCATGCTGCCTGTTCATAACTACCCAGAGGAAGGCCTTTTTTGTTGGCAAACTGAAGCAGTGCCAGTTTTTCCATGTCATCGAGCGAATCAATAAATGGTTGTGCCCCCAAGTAGGCTTAGCCCAGCTCAATAAGCTCCTTGGAAGCATTGCCACTTTTAGCTTCAATTTTATTTTTTAAAATTTTAATCCGGTTGCCAAACTCAAAAAATCTTTCTTTTTGTTCTTCAAGTGTTAGAGCAACTTCCAGACCTTTTTGATTTTCGACCCCATTACCGTCATGGGGAGAAGGTTGCTGGTCATTGGGAAATTCTTGAATCCCCCTGGCATCCAATACCTCCAGTTTGGTTATTTCTACCATTGTCTGTTTTGTGAATCCGGTACGAGTTTATGCAGATCCTTTGATATTGGCTCTTCGGAGGCTGGCTTGTCTGGTATCTGTTTGGTTGGTTTGGCCAAACTGCATTGCTTTTTTTAGATTGGTACTATTTTGTCGTTTGCTATTTCGCGATTCGGCATTTCGATTGCCCCTGTCTTTTTTTACAGATGCAAAAATATCCCTATTTGCACTTGCTGCATCCTTCTTTTGCAGTGCTTACCTTCTATTGAGTGAACTTTTAGCATCTTTCATCCCGGCTAAAATGTCAGCAGCTGTTTTTATTGATGCCTTTTTGTAAGCGCGTTTGCTTTTTTGTAAGCCTCTCCCAGTTTTATCCATAGCTTTACCGGGTTTGTCTTTCGAATCATCCATGGTCACTACTTTATCTTATTGGAATTGATTATATGCTTCTCGAGTTGATTCTACGGCATCGCCGGGGTCTGTCTGGGCTGCCGCCAAGTCTGCTTTGGCTTCAATCAATGAATCTTGAAGGCTGACGGTTTTTTCTTTCCAAATGTGTTGTTGGTCTTCCGGAACGACAGCAATTTCTTTTGTTATACTTTTATCTTCTTTACGCATATTCTCAAGCTCCTTGCGCATTTCGTCTCGCCCCTCCGAGAAATCCTCTTTTGCTTTTTCCAAATTTCCGAGTATTCCCTTGTTGATTTGAGCGGTTTCCTCTTGCAGATTCACCAACTTCTCCTTGAGCTTGACCTTGACGGCTTCCTCTTTCATCGCCATGGAGATGTCTTTCATGATTTTCTGCGTTTCAATCCGAATTATCTCCATTTCTTCGCGAAGGATCTCTTGTTGCAATTGCATTTGTTCTCGAAGGAGTTGCTGGTCTCGCTGGGTTTCTTCTCTATTTACGACATCAAACTGGAAGGACTTCTGGGCAACAGAAATGGTAATAAGAGGTTGGGAAATGAGGAGCCCCGCTAAGAGACCTGAAACAAGGAGACTTCTGGTTTTTTGAGACAGTGGCATGGAAGCGTTTGAACTCAAAGTGGGAGCCTGTTCATAAAAGTGAAAATAGGTGTATTCTATGATTATAGGAACTTATCGGACGATTTAAGTGGAATTTGATATCAAACTTGTATGCGGCTAGAAAAAAAGTCTAAATTTGGAATAAAACAGAAGTTATTGCTCACGGCAGGGTATTATATTGTCCCAAAGTCTCCAAAAACCTTAAAAGAATTTAATAATGAAAATAAATTTAGTGGATGCTGTCAGCGAAAGCTGCTTTTCTATTGATGACGGACAAACCCTATTCGATTTAGTATTCCCTGAGCTTAAAGAGGGAAGGTCGGTTGAGATCGGTTTTAGCGGGGTAAAGTCGATACTAACCCCTTTTTTACACAGCTCTATAGGGAACCTGATGGAAAGTTTTTCCAAGGAAACGGTAATGGAAAAACTGGTTTTTTGCAATATTTCACAGGAACAATTAAAGCAGGTCAATAATTACATCAATCGCATCGATCAAGAGCAACTCCAAAGCTCCTCCAGG
This sequence comes from Nitrospinota bacterium, assembly GCA_013349585.1. Taxonomy (GTDB): domain Bacteria; phylum Nitrospinota; class Nitrospinia; order Nitrospinales; family VA-1; genus UBA8687. Next base: position 58,549 of record DUZG01000004.1, read on the forward strand.
GATTCGCTTAGAGAATTATTTGAGGAAGATGAGCTGGGCGATATCGGATTATAAGAAAATGTTTTTTTTTGAAAATAAGGAAATCAAAAAACGAAAAAAAGAACTGAGTTTGCAGCCGAATGATCCTGCCGCGCATTTTAATCTTGGAGCGGCCTACAACAAGGCAGGAAAACTTCATGATGCCATCAAGGAGTTTGAAAAAACTATAAAAGGTCATCCCAATTCAGCCGAAGCTCATTTTAATCTCGGCGTTCTATACGAGAGCGTGAATCAAGGGGAGAAGGCTATCGTTCATATTGTTAAAGCGGGAAACCTGTTTGGGGATAAAAATGACGCGGTCAATAAAATGGAATCGCGAAGGTTGTTAAAAGAATTTTATAGAAAGTTTGGGTTTAAGCCTGAAGACATAGAGTGATTATCCACTAATTGTGATGAAGGCCTATTTGTAGCCTAACTGGCGGATGGCTTCATAGGCAACAATACCCACGGCATTGGCAATATTGATGGAGCGAATCCGATCATCGTATTGCGGAATTCGATAGATCGCCTCTTGATTGGACTCTAGTAAACTCTTTGGCAGGCCGCGAGTTTCACTTCCGAAAAAAATATAAGAATTTCCCTGGAAAGAATGTTCAAAAAATTCGCGTTTCCCGCTGGTGGATAAAAATATTTTTGGAGTATCGGGTTGGATTTTTTGTAAAAAAGTATTCAGATTAGGGTAAATTTCAACTTTGACGAATTTCCAATAATCCAGACCCGCACGTTTCAATTTCGAGTCACTTATCTCGAAGCCCAATGGTTCAATCAGGTGCAGGGTGGCTCCTATTGCGAGACATAATCTTCCAATTGTCCCTGTGTTCATGGGAATTTCTGGTTCGACCAAAACTATATTAAGATTGTGAGGCATAAAATTCTTATTAAAAAGGAGAAAAAGATTGGATCAGCATGAACAGTTCTTCAATTGTCCTTATTGTGCGCAAAAAATATCCATGCTGATTGACTTATCGGTGCCAGCACAAAACTATGTTGAAGATTGCGAAATATGTTGTCGTCCTATTGAAATCAGTTATCAAGTTGGTGATGATGATGTGGTTATTTTTGAAGCCAATTCTTCCTGAAAATTTTCTACGCTAAGATATTTTCTTTGTCTTTTTATGTTTTTTTTCTCAATCATTTTTTAACCTCATATTCTCCCTTGCCTTTCCAATTGATTTCCAAATAGGGAGGTAATTGTGTGGCTCGATCTATCTCGGCAGATTCAACTTGTTTAGGGCTCAGGTTAAGGGTTTCTGATAGATCCACACCCGTGAGCCTGGCATCAATTAGGTTAGCGTTGTCAAAATTTACTCCAGAAAGATTAGCCTTGGTGAAGTCCGATGCCACTAGAGTGGCTTCTGTGAAACTAGCTTCGCTGAGGACTGACCAACTAAAATCTACCCATCTCAAATCTGAACCCGAAAGGTTGACTGCAGTCCACTCTGCATCGGGAGAATAAGCATCGTGAAGATCTGCTTTTGATAAGTTGGCCTCTGTCAAGTCAGCTTAAATCAAATTGGCATTGCTTAAATTTGTTTCGCTTAGATTTGTGTGGCTAAGGTTTGCCTTTGCCATGCTTGCATTTTGAAGATTCAGTCCAGATCGGCTAAAGCGGCGCCAAAAAGTTTATCTTTGGAATCCAATACTTCTTTTTGTTTGGCCTTTGTCTTGGGCTCCAGACGTTGTACTTCTTTGATTTTCTCTGCACTTAATTCAACGTCATCGTCATTTTTTTTCTTGAGTCTTCAGCCATAAAAAACCTTGGTGGAGTAATTCTTCTCATTTCATCCTATTGCCTTTTTAAGACTTTCCTCAAGCCTGGAAGCATCAAGATTTTGCCCGATAAAAACCAGTTTGTTTTCAGGAGTGTTGTTTTCCCAGAGCTTATCAAAGCGCCCTTCAAACATCATATAAACCGATTGGAATATGTAACGCTTGGTAGAATTTTCAACATTTAGAATACCTTTGCCGCGGAAAACATTCATTCCTTCGGTTAAGAAAAGCATCTGCAGCCAAATTTTCAATCTGTTTGGATCAACAAATCCTGGAAAAGCCAAAGACACGGATGAAATTTCATTTTCAGGCTCATGGTGATGAGAGGAAAAGGAGTCTATATCCAAAACATTTTCTATGTCAAAGCCGCCAATGTTGAGTATCTGATCTAAATCGACTCCCGCATGAGTGGTTTGGAAAACCTTTGCAGTCGGGTTAATCTGACGCACCTTTTTATCCAAGTCTATCAATTCATTATTGGAAACTAAATCGGTTTTGTTTAGTAAGATTACATTGGAAAATGCAATTTGTTCCCAAACAACTTCCTGTTCATTAAGATTGTTGTGGATATGTTTCGAGTCTACCAAAGTAATAATTCCATCTAATACCAGCGATTGCGACAAATCATCTTCAACCAAAAAGGCCTGCGCGAGAGGGCCGGAGCTGGCCAAGCCAGTGCTTTCAATTATTATGTGATCGAAATCCTGCTGCTTTTCCAGCAGGCGATTTAATGTTTCAATCAGGTCTCCGCGAATAGAGCAGCAAATGCATCCATTGCTCATTTCAAATATGTCCGCATCTGCACCAATAACAAATTCAGAATCAATACCTATTTCGCCAAATTCATTTTCAATTACGGCGATTCGTTTTCCATGATTTTGCTTCAGAATATAATTGAGGAGGGTGGTTTTGCCGGAACCCAGAAAGCCAGCTAGTAATGTTACGGGCAATTCCTTTATTTTTTCTTCATCGTTCATGAGATAATATCGTGCGGTTAAATTTTTATTATTATAGTACTGTAATGAAATTTGGTGCGAAATTATTGCGTATTCATCGCGAAGACCCAGTTATGAAGATGAAAGAACAGCGCGTGATAAAATATTTTTTCCTGACAGAAAATTTATTGTGTTCGTGGTGTCGCTTTTTTTAGCAACACTCACTCCCAATGCAATAGCATCTACGCAATTATTCACCCTGCTCATTTTGGTATGATTTTATTGGAGGCGGGTTGTTTTCAAATGGGCAGAAAAGAATTTGTTTCTGAAGAACCTATTCACAATGTTTGCGTTTCTTCCTTTTATCTTGATAAGTTTAAAGTGACACAGGAAAACTTTGCGTCGGTCATGGGGTCTAATCCATTGACGCGTAAGGCCAATGATATTCCGGTGGTGGATGTGTCGTGGATCGAAGCAGAGCAATATGGCAGGGAAAAGGGAGGAAGGTTCCCCTCTGAGGCAGAGTGGAAATGTGCAAACCGCGCCGGGACGAGCAGTCCCTATTTTTGGGGTGAAGATATGGATGGCGATTTTGCATGGTTCCAGGAAAACTCTACACTTGGATTGAAGATGGAAAAGTCTGGGTGGATGAGGTTGGAATAGGGGAATGGGAAAAAGATAACCCGCAACCTTACTAAAGGGGTAATTATTTAGGTCTTTACGCGGATACAGAAGGAACTTCAAATGAACCACATGTCGCCTTTATTCAATCGCTGGCAAGAGATGGACTTGAAAAGACCGGGCATCAAGGGCTTGCATCGGCTATGGGGGTGCCAAGAGAAGAGTTCCCCTTATGGGATGATATCCAAATTATAACCGCGTAAATTTCAAAATTTCCGCATCCTGATGAAGTGGAAGTTGGTACAGAAACTATAATCGGACCTTCGGCTAAAAAGCCTTTGAAATTAAAAATTCCGATGTTCGTATCGGACATGAGTTTTGGAGCTCATTCGGAAGAGGCCAAGTTGTCTCTGGCGAAAGGAGCTGAATTAGCCGGGACCGGAATTTGTTCGGGTGAAGGGGGTATGCTTCCTGAAGAGCAGGAAGCAAACTCGCGATACTTTTATGAATTGGCCTCTGGACGCTTTGGATTCTCAATGGACAAGATAAAAAATGCCAGGCCTTTCATTTTAAAGGACGGCAGGGAGCCAAGACAGGCAGGGGAGGCCATTTGCCTGGAGATAAAGTGAGAGGGGAAATCGCAGAAGTTCGTAGGCTAAAAGAAGGCGAGCCTGCAATTTCACCTGCACGTTTTCCTGATTGGGACGATGAAAGTCAGATAAAAGACTTTGCAGATCAGGTAAAAGAAGAAACAGGTGGAATTCCTATCGGATATAAACTTTCAGCCCAGCATATTGAAGCGGCTTTGCGTATTGGAGTGAACTATGTAATTCTGGATGGTCGATGTGCTGGAACAGGAGCGGCTCCTTTAATATTTAGAGATCATATTTTGGTTCCCACCATTCCCGCCCTTGCTTGAAGCCAGAAGATATTTGGATCAAGTGGAGAGGAAGGATATTTCCCTGATTATTACGGGAGGTTTAAGAGTCCCCGCAGATTTTGTCAAGGCAATGGCTCTGGGGCTGGATGCGATTGCCACACAAAAAGAGCATCTGAGGAAAAAATTAATTGTAGATGAGTCGGCTGGAAGGCTGGAAAAGTTTTTTGGTGCATCGGTCGAGTTAATGAAAGTATTAAGCCGGGCCTGTAGTCACTCGCATTTCAACGAATTTGAATTGAGCGACTTACAACGTGGAAAAAAGAAATGACAGATTTGGCAGGTATCCCTTTTGCTGGGGTGGGATCGGTTTGAGGTTATGAGTTGCATCCCTTGGTATTGAAAAAATCTCCACCCTTTAACTTTTCATCATCGGTGCCCCAATGAATGGTCTTGTCTTTTTTTTGTAATCGCGGGATATGTTTAGAGCAGTGTATATAAGCTTCTTTTACTTTCACCTTAATCCATAATTTAGTTTTGTACTGCCCGTCTTTTTCCGCTTCGGCTTTGTCCAAAGGGTTGACAAGTTTGCTCGCCTCATTTTCTGTTATTATCTCTGCTTTACCGTTTACGTGGAGCCCCATAGAGGATTGAAAGAAGTCGATAAACATCAATCCAATTTGAGGGTTTTCGGATATGTTTCCCAAGCTTGCCATGACACCATTCCCCTTAAATTCGGGAAACATCAGTGTTTTGTTATCCAGTACCTTTATAAAACTTTTGGGACCTGCCCGAAAGGATGCATCGCATTCTCCTTTTAAATCAGCCGTTGAGAGAAATACCATTTCCTGAGCTTCGATAAATTCCTGCATTTCGCGATTTAATAAATCCAACACTTGCGAATTATAAAAGGAGTTGGCGCTATTACTGGTGTTATGTTTTTTTTGTAGTTCTTGTTCGCCTTGTGATCCTGGATGATTCATGGTCTTGAGTTAAAGGTTGGAGTTATGAGGCAGTGCTAAATTAAAATATTTCCCTCGCTCACCATAGACGAGTCCTTTTTCTTCCAGGAACCGAATTGCTTCTTCGGCAGATTCTTTTCCCTTACCATTTTGGCCCTTTAAATGTCCCTTGATCTGTTCTATGGTTTTTGGGGCTTCGTTGCAATATATAAATATCTTGGCTGCGGTTCCTTCCAATCGAACTTGTGTGGACTGTAAAGATCTATCATCGTAGACTTTCACAAAGTCCATAGACTTTGTGAATATCATGAAAGGCAATTGTTCGGACTGATGCCGTCTTTTCCATTCTGCGGCAATATCATAAAGTTCTTGTTTCAATGCCGGATCTATTTGCGTGGATGTTTTGAACTCAAAGTCGTAGGCGATTTTCATATGATCGATGTCAGGATCATCGTAAACATAAGGGTAGGCCTCGCCCGGCGCGGTGATGGTTATGCCATATTCTTCTGGTCTCATGAAATAGGGGCTGAATCTTTCCAGCCACAAATCACCGACACATTCTGGCGGAGGCAAATGGAATAGGAGTTTGATCAAATCGATCTGTTGTCGATAGTCTTCGTTTGTTTCACCAGGAAAGCCAATCAAAATATTCCAGTTTACTTCAATGCCGTAGTACATGGACCATTTCATGCAAAGTATATTCTGTAAGGGGCGGACACCCTTATCCATTTCCTGGAGTTGATTCATGCTGAAGCTTTCTATTCCGGGCTGAATTACTTTGGCACCGCCATGCGCCAGAGTTTTGATTTGTTTTTTAGTCAGGTTGCTTTTCACTTCGATGAAAAATTGCAGATCAAAATTTTTCTCAGCCAGATCTCCAAAAACTCCATCGATGTATTTCATTTCCAGAATATTGTCTACGAGCCGAAATCGAAATGAATCGTGTTTTTGAGAAAGCTCGGCGAGGTCGGTATGCACTTGTTCCATGGGTTTGGATCTGAATTTCATTGTGTTGGCGTTCAAGCCACAAAAAGTACAGTGATGCTTCTCTCCCCACCAGCAACCTCGGGCCGTTTCGTAAAGGATGACTGGGTTTTCCAATAGAGAAGATTCCGGATCTATTTCCCGCAGCTGGTCAAAAAAATCCTGATAATCGGGTGCGGCATAATCACTGAAGTTTCCAAACATGGCATCGGGTTCTTCGTAGAGAACTTCGCCATCGCATCGATGTACGACCCCTTTGGGAACCGGACCGCCTTTTTCCAGGTAGTTAATATAATTGGGTAGAATATCTTCTGCTTCACCGGGAATGACGTAATCTATCCAGGGAGAAACGCGAAAATATTCGAGTCCCATTTCCGACTCAAAATTAGAGCCACCAAACAGAATTTTTACATGAGGAAATTTTTCTTTGATCATTTTTGCCAAGGTCAAACTGGCAACATTTTGGTTGAAGGTCGATGAAAACCCTATTACATCAAAGTCTCCCCAGTTTCCCGCATCTCTGCACCATTTCAGAAACTCGGGAACCATTTTAGTTTTTACATCTAGCAAATAGTCCAAGGGACGTTCTATAGACTGGCAAACATCTTCCATGTGTGGGGCAAAATTTCCGGGATAGGCTTTATTTTTGGGGTTTTCGCCAAACAGGGCATGAGAAAATAGCCACTCTCCAATCAAGAATCTCTTTTCGCAAAGTTGGTTGTAAATAGGCAAACCAAGTTGATGAGCGAAATGCAGATTTAAATAATGGCTTTTTACTTCACAGCCTTTGGACTTCAACAGAGTGGAAAGCGTCCCCAACTGGATCGAGGGATAGATATGAAACCCAAAGGGCATATTTACGAGTGCAATTTTCAAAGGCATAAGACAATTGTAACAATTTCAGGGGCTGGTGCCCAATAAAATCAGGTATCTGAACATTTTTTCCAATTAAATATTTTTGCATTCGATGGAGCACCCAAGTAAGGTCTGTGTTGATTGGCTCTTTCGGATAGCTAGATGATAAAAAAACGGTTTCCTTCCAATATTTAATTCAACCCGAGAAAACATCATCACTTCAGATAAAACATTTAAAACAGAAGTGGGGGAAGAATTACAGCCTCCCAGGAAACTTCAGCCTTTAATAAGGCATTTGTCTTATCCCGTGACAATGCTTTTAATGAAGACGCCCATTACCCCAAATCAAATAACGACACTTGGAATGATGTTTGGAGTGGCAGGAGGGGTCGTTTGCATCCGAGGAGATTATTTTTCCATTCTCTTTGGAGCTTTTTTATTTCTGACTTGCTATGTCCTCGACAATTGCGATGGTGAGATAGCACGGATCAAGGACATGCGTAGTATTTTTGGAATGCGGTATGATACTTTTGTAGATTGGGTCGTACACGCAGTATATTTTATTTGTCTTGGGTGGGGTGCCACTTCTGCAACAGGACAACAGATTTGGTTTTGGTCAGGTTTGGGTGCTGGTTTCGGCGGCACCGTAAACTATGCTCTTGAGCTTTACCAAAATAGAACCAAACCCCACTCCAGCCAGTTGACAGCTGAAGAGACATCGATCAAGGATGACGATTCAAAAATGGATCGTTTTGTTTTGAATGCGCGTACTGTTCGCAGCGATTTTTGTTTTATCGTTTTGGTTCTCAGTCTTGGGGATGTGATCTGGTATCTTCTTCCACCTGCTGCTATTGGCGCGCAGGCTTATTGGTGTCTTCAGTTTACCCGCAGTTCCCGCCGTTGGCATCCATAGATAGGACCTAGAGTGAAAACAATCAAATTTCTATATCTGCTAGTGGGAACAGGCCTGTTGGCTTATGTTTTTTCCGAAACCGATCTTGACTTGTTGTGGTCGAACCTGATTGCAACCGGGTGGGGTATCTTTTTTGTAATAGTGATTTATGGAATCGCCTTTTGGGTGGATACGGTAGCCTGGCAGTTTACTTTGCCGAGTACAGTGTTAAATTTTCAATGGCTTTACGATCTCTGGAAAGTACGAATGGTGGGGGCCGCATTTGGAAAAATATTGCCCTTCAGTGCTTTTGGTGGGGCTCCCGTTAAAGGTTTTCTTCTGAAAAAACATTACGGGATTGGTTATAGAGAGGGTGCAGCTTCAATTATCTTGATTGAATCCACACACCTTATGTCTATGGTTTTTTTTATGGCATCGGGTGTTTTGCTCATTCATTTCAATCCGGGTTTTCCTGAAAATTATTACCTGTTTTCTAAATTAAGTTTAGCCGCGCTTGCTATTGGAATTTTTGGATTTTATTTCATTCAACGGTTAAAGATTACTTCTGTTGCAGGTGGTTGGCTTAGTCGTCGGGCATTGGGCCGTCGATTGGAAAAATTTCTCAGCCACTTTCAGGAATTTGATGACAGGCTGGTTCAGTTTTATACGGAAAAACGCGCTTACTTTTTCGGGGCGTTGGGGTTAAACCTGTTGAACTGGTATTTGGGCGCTTTGGAAATTTATATTATTTTATATTTCCTTGGGCACCCTATATCGATAGCCGAGTCTATTATTTTGGAGACTCTGGTGGAACTCGTACGGGCGGGCACATTTTTTATACCAGCGACACTTGGCACACAGGAAGCCGCCTTTTTATTGGCCACTGGGGCCGTTACAGGAGAACCCGCTTTAGGAATGGCTACCGCATTGTTGCGACGGGTTAGAGAAATTGTATGGTTCATTCTAGGCTTTGCTATTGGATGGCAATATTCGACGAGCCCTTCAGACTTGGCCAGGGCGGCGCAAAATGAAATGACAAAAGATTCGGGCTAAATATGAAAAAACAAAGAGTTGAAGAGAGTAGTTCTGTATGTAACAATAGCTGTTTATTTAATCGGTTAATTTGATATGAAATGTTTAATTATTGCGGCGGGGCAGGGCAGTCGTCTGAGATCTCTTGCTGAAGCAAAACCGCTGATGCCTCTTAAAAATATTCCTCTCATTGACAGAGTGATAGATTCTGCTATGGAAGCGGGAGTGGATGATTTTTACGTTGTGGTTGGTTACAACGGTGCCAAAGTTCGTGCGCATTTAGAAGAAGTGAGTCGCTCTAAAAATATTCCCATCACGATCATTGAAAATGATGAATGGGAACGAGCCAATGGTGTTTCTGTGCTCAAGGCACAACCGTATTTGAACGAACCTTTTCTGCTTTTGATGGCAGACCATATTTTTGACTCTAAAATAGCCAGTCAGTTGATCCGTCGTTCTTCCGAGAATAAAGGGATCATATTGGCCGTCGATGAAAACTTGCAAAATACATTGGTGGATATGAAAGATGTAACGCGGGTTTTGGTCGAAGAGAACCAAATTCAAAAAATTGGTAAGGGGTTAGAGTCCTACAATTGTTTTGATACAGGAATTTTCTTATGCGATCCGGAGCTATTCACAGCCATCGAAACATCTTCGAAAAATCAGCAAGACGATTCTCTATCAGGTGGGGTACGTATTTTGGCTAAACAGGGAAAGGCGGGTACGATGCCTATCAACGGATTGTTTTGGTGTGATATTGATGACCCTAATAATTTTAAACAAGCCGATATGTATTTATCAAGTCTGATAGAAAAGTGCGCCTGAGAAAGAAAAGTCAGCCCGTTCTTAGTTTAAGAAGTCTGGAGTAGACCAGATACCCTGCAAATAGATTGGCTCCTACCGCTGCGACCGCAATAAAAATCCCCATCTGATCAATCACAGAAACCAATAATAGAAAATGAATAAAATCTCTGTTGGCAAATTTTTCAGCCAGTTCAGGTTCGATAATATGGAACAGTTGGTTATTGGGTGATCTTTTCTCAAGCAGTATAGGGCTCAATAGAAAGAAAGCCGTCAAGCCCCCCAGTCCTGCTAGACCGCCAAGGTACAAAAAAATACTTTCACCTGTTTTGAAATAAACTCCACACCCAATAGCGGTGAATACTAGAAAATGGATGATATTGTCACAATAAATATCCAGTTTTTTCCCGATATCTGTTTCCATAAATTTTAAGCGTGCTATTTCCCCATCGGCTCCATCCACCCAGGTTGATAAAACCAGCAGCATTGCCGCGATAATACTGGTTTCATAAGAACCTTGAAGAAAAAGGAAAGCGGAAACCAGTCCCAAAAAAAAGCTTATAAGAGTAATCTGGTTAGGACTGATCGGAGTATTCAAAAACATACGTGTTAACAGGCGTGAAGCCGGCCTGGAAAGAATGCGTGTGATGGGGCTGTCATGGCTGAGACCAGAACCGCTTACCTGTGCTTCGTGAAGGCGTTTAAAATCCTCTGGCTTTTGTATTTTCTCTTCCTTTGCCCCTGGGACGTAAAGAGGGAAGCCAGCCTGTTGCGATTGAATAGCCGTAGGGTTGTCTATTAAAAGTTCGTCCAGTTTCTCAGGATCTATAGGGAAAGCAGAAGCGCCCTCATTTTTTGAATGCGAATGGACAAGGCTGTGTAGCTCTTTCCTGTTATGGAGAGCAGAACCGTTAAAAATATAGGTTGGATTGTTTTGCATCCATTCTTTTAATTGCGGGATATTCTTTATCCAGAGGATGTCTTTTGGTAATCGCGAATCTTTTAAAAGTTTTTCGAACGATTTTTCAATATCCCCATGAGAGTCTTCTATAAAAACAGCCAGGGTTTTTATGCCCGCCCTTTGTAGCGTTAAAAGGTTTCTAAGGATGAATGGCACCCCGGCGATTTTAGAAGAATACCATTCGATAGAATTTTCGGTTTCTCCCGGGTTTTTCAAAAAAAGAACACCGCTTGAATTATTGTCCGGCGTTCCTGAATCAGGCTGTTTGTGGTTTTCTGTCATCTAAATTCCAAACTATTTAATTTTTGTAGGTCTTGTTGACAAACTTCACTGGAAAGTCAATCTGAAACGATATATATTACACATGTTTTTTGATTTAAGGCTGTAATGTGTTTGGCGTCAGCTCGACTCACCTTGTGTAAACACATCTATTTTAACAAAAATTAATATTAATAAAAACATCTCAAAGATTGAAGGCAGTTGAACTATGAATGAAAGCGCAGAATCTCATGACGGTATGGCAAGAGAAATTGCTCCGGCAAAAGGAAAACTGGGAGTCTTGCTTCCAGGTATGGGCGCAGTAAGCTGGACTTTGATTGCTGGAGTGCTATTGGTCAATGCGGGGCACAGCCAGCCAATTGGGTCGGTAACGCAAATGTCACGTATACGTCTGGGCAAAAGGGATAATCCACAATATCCTTTCATTAAAGACTTTGTGCCACTTTCATCTCTCAACGACCTGGTCTTTGGTGGCTGGGATATTTATGACGACAATTGCTATCAGGCCGCCTTAGCCTGTGGAGTAATTGATAAGCAGAAACTGGAACCTATCCGCAAGCAATTGGAAGACATCAAGCCGTGGTCGGCTGTGTTTGACCCTGCTTTTGTTAAAAACCTTTCTGGACCCAATGTGAAACAGGCCCCAAATAAAATGAAATTGGCGGAAATGTTGATGCAGGACATGGAGGATTTTAAAAAACAACATGGTTTGGAAAGACTGGTCATGTGCTGGTGTGGCTCTACAGAAGTATACCAGGAGGATATGGGCCACGAAGCTTTTCAGACCATCGAAGGGTTTGAAAAAGCCCTGAAAGATAATCTGGCTATTATTCCCCCTTCTATGATTTACGCATACGCAGCAATCAGAATGGGCATTCCATTTGCCAATGGTTCTCCAAATCAGACGATTGATCATCCCGCAATGGTAGAGTTGGCCTTAAAATATAATGTCGCGATTGCGGGCAAGGATTTCAAAACAGGTCAAACCCTGATGAAAACTATTGTTGCACCTGGTCTTAAAGCAAGAATGCTTGGTCTGGATGGATGGTTTTCAAGCAATATTCTTGGTAATCGCGATGGCGAAGTTCTGGATGATCCTGATTCCTTTCGTTCAAAGGAAGTGAGTAAGGGATCGGTTCTCAATAGCATCTTTCAGGATGACCTCTATCCAGAGCTTTATGGGGATTATTATCATAAAATTCGCATCGAATATTATCCTCCAAGAGGAGACGCTAAAGAAGGTTGGGATAATATCGATATCCAAGGGTGGCTGGGGCAAAAAATGCAGTTAAAGATAAATTTTCTTTGCCGCGATTCGATTCTTGCTGCGCCCGTTGTTTTAGATCTGGTTTTATTCCTGGATATGGCTAGCCGAGCAGGAATGGGTGGAATCCAAGAGTGGCTTTCCTTTTATTTCAAGTCTCCGCAATGCCGACCTGATTTACAACCTGTTAATTCATTATTTGATCAAGATGAGAAAATGCGAAATACCTTGAGAATTTTGATGGGTGAAAAGGTGATCGACCATTCCGGTTTGGATTACTATGAACCTAAATGCTGATTGAAGGCTAGGGGGTTACTAGTTGATTCGAGGAGGCTGTTAAGTAATAAAAAAGCCGGCACTTATGTACCGGCTTTTTCTTATTTAGGACTTTCCTGAACGAGTGGTTTCACCTTCCGGCCTTTTTTATTATAAAAAGACGGTGAATTGATTTGCTTATCCGTTCTTTTATTCAGTGCTTTTATGGAAATCACCTTTTTAAGGTTACCTGTAGCATCAAAAACTTTCACTTCATGCATTGTCTTCCCTTTCTAATAAGTCGTTTATGCGATTTAATGTGTCAATTAGCCGATAGAAGGAATGCTTCATCGGGGAAAGACATTTGATTTTTCTTTACTTAGGGACTACTTTAGAAGCTTGTGGTCCTTTTTGACCCATCGTTTTTTCAAATTCTACTGCTTGACCTTCATTGAGGGTTTTGAAACCATCTGTTTGGATTTCTGAAAAATGTACGAAGCAGTCTTCCCCATCGTCCGATTCAATAAAGCCATAACCTTTACTCTCATTGAACCATTTCACTTTACCTTGAGCCATTTTGAATTTACTCCCAAAAATTTGCGGGACGATATTGCATTCAGATATTTAAATAGAGTCCCCAATTGAAATAATTAAGACTTGTTTAGACAAAATCAGGCATAAAAAAAACCACCCGGAGAATCAGGACGGTTAATGGTTTTCTGCTAAAATTGTATTGCCCATGCCAAAAATGATGTTCCAAATAATTCAAGAATCTCCTTCCCGAATTGTCTTAGTATTATGTTCAACTTTATCATATCTATTGAAAAAAACAAAATTAATATCAAATTTTTCGGCTGAAAAACCATTGATAAACTCAGGATTATTATCCTATTCTTTGCGAATTTTTCTGTAATGCTATTATTATCAATGCTCTACTTTAAGGGCGGGAAAAGGGGTTAAGGTGAGCAGAGAAATGTTGGGGTCTTGAGCGTTGATGTTAACCTTTTTTATCGCCTGATATGAATGCTGGATTCACTCTTGTTGAATGCTTGCGTGAGATAGATGAACGGGAAGCTAATCATGATGAGTGTTGACGGCTTATGGCAATGGTGAATGCGTAAAGTTTATTAGATTGAAGGCGTGAGGGTTACTGGCGGTTTATCAAGGGTTTTGCTTGGGGTGGGCTAGAGTTGGTTTAGGTGTGAGGTGATTCTGACAATTTAACGATAGGAAAATATAAGTGGTCGAGCTATAAATCATGACACCGTAATTCCCATACGGGACAATGTTATATATGGATAGAGAGTGCATTTATTAATTACTAGAGGAGTATTCAATGTTACAAAAATTAAAGATTACAATTTTCGCAGTAACTTTATGTTTATTTGGATTAACACTTATTACAGTGTCACCCGTTATTTGCTGAAGATAGCTCAGATTATATTGCCTGTCAGCAAATGAAATGGAAAGACGGGGAAAAAGCAAAGAAAAATTGTTTTAGGGATTTGGCTCGAAAGCTTGAAGCATCGCCGGGTATCGTGACGAAGAAGCCGACAGCTACGTGGATAGGGAGCCAAGATGAATTAGACGCGCGGGAATGGTGCGGGAATAGGGCGGACCGGAACGTAGCCAAGCAGTATAGTGCAGAGGGACAGGTACAGCAGCAAATAGGATGCAAAGTAGGATGGGCGGCAGCATTGCGATATGATTGGGCCAAGGATTAACACAAAGACAAGAAACATAACAGAGGGATGATTGCTAACATATGTAGAGGCACGGAAGATTCTTTTTACGCGGGGATTGGAGAGTGATTAAGGAAGAAGTTATTGGCGAGTGCGACGCACATTGTATATAACATTGTATTATAATCACCCCTAGCTCGCACCCATGTCCACCATTTCCTGACGTATTGCCCAATCCGTCTAACATCTGCACCTTGCTCATAAAGCTGGGTCTTACGTTCAAGAAAGTTTGCTAGAGTCTTCGGGGCTATTGATAGCCCCTTAGGCTCAAAGCTATATCCTAAAAAGTCGAAGCCTTTAGCGATCCGACCTATGAAAGTTTTATCTGGATGCTTCTCCACTTTTAATTCGTTAAGCGTTTGATTGACGATC
>DUZG01000005.1 GCA_013349585.1 Nitrospinota bacterium
AAAAACTTGTACCACCTTTACTTGGATTTCCCGCAATCATTAAAGATATACAGGATATATTGATCATTTCATAATTCCCCCCTAAAATGCAAGGATATTATTAAAGAAAACCCCGAATCTAGGGGGTTTTCTCTATTTTCGCAACAAGGAGGTCATTGAAATGATTTTGCTGGAATTCAGTATGAGCCCCATGGATAAAGGGGAAAGTGTGAGCAACGAGGTTAGCCAGTCGTTAAAAATTATCGATGAAAGCGGAGTTCCTTATAAGTTGAATCCGATGGGGACGGTTTTGGAAGGCGAGTTCGATGAAGTCATGAGTGTTGTCAAACAATGCTATGAAACGATGCGTTCAGACTGCAAACGCATCACCTGCGGCATCAAAATAGATTATCGCGAAGGCAAATCAGGAAGACTCGAATCTAAAATGGCCTCCATCGAAAAAAAACTGGGCAAAGAAGTAAGCAAATAAATTCTACTCCAAAAACATAGACGCAGCATTCATAAAAAAGGAATAGCATGAAATATGATTAAAAGTTTCCGTTGCAAGGATACGGACCGCCTGTTCCAAGATTCCCCAGTTTCCCGTTTTCGCAGTATCGAAAGAGCTGCCCGGAGGAAACTGGAAATTCTTGAGGCCGCTATAGATCTAAATGATTTACGGCAACCATCAGGCAATCGATTAGAAGCAATTAAGGGGAGCCTAAAAGGCCAATTCAGTATCCGCATTAGTGATCAATGGCGGGTTTGCTTCAGGTGGAAAGAAGACCACGCGCAGGAGGTAGAAATAGTCGATTACCATTAAATGGGATATTTAAATTATGAAAAAAAACTGGAACCAATCACACCAGGAGAAGTTTTACAGGAAGAGTTTTTGCGGCCCCTGGGCATCAGCCAGTACAAACTAGCTCGCGACCTGGATGTGCCTGTTGCTCGAATTAATGATATTATCTATTCCCGATAAGAAATTACCGCCAACTCTGCCCCTCGACTCGGAAAGTACTTTAAAAATACTGCCGAATTTTGGATAAATTTACAGTCTCGCTACGACCTGAAAATAGCAAGGCGCCATGAATGGCCCGCTGTCGAAAAAAATATCCGGTCCCTTTCACAAAGTCCTTTAAGTTAGTCGAAATACCTTTTTTAGCCACAAGCGTATAGAACAGAACAACGATAAGACACCCTTTCTCAAAAAAGCGGTGGAATTTTTTTTCAAAGAGTTTTAGGTCACTTTCCTTTCCTTCAAACAACTTTTTGTAGTGCCTGTAAGTGCATACGCCCAGATACATTTATCAACAAATGTATTTAGTTTTTTCTGGTCTGGTATCGGGTTGTTTTCAGGGTCTGTCATAGGTGCTCACTGCATTTATCTGTGGTTACAAATTCATCAACTCTTTTCTAATATATTGCACAACCGCCTGAATTTCTTGTGCAGTCAATTGCGATTTCCAGGGCATCATGGCGGTGCCTTTTCTTCCTTCCATGACAGATCGGATCATTCGTTTTTCTGTCAGTTGCTGCTTGGATTTTTCTGAGGTGAAATTTTTCGGAGGCGGATTCAACACATTCGCGGCGAAGGTTTTGCCATCTCCTTTGTTTCCGTGGCAGGCTTTACAATGTTTGAAAAAAATGTCGCGCCCGGTTTCAGAGTCAACGGGATCAGCAAAAGCAATTGAGGAAGAAAACAAACACACGAGCAAACTAAAACACCAGTTATTCAATTTATTCACCCCCTTCATTCCCCCCTTGTCAGGGGGGGAGGTTTTATCAAATCAACACTATTTCTAAAAGCGAAACGATAATCGTTTACCTTAAAACGTTCTAACCTATTGCCAGTGACGGCTCGCCACTAAAGTACGTCTTCGAGTTTTTCGATCATTAATACTTCGATCATATTTGCTTTGAATCGGCTCATCAGTTTATTGAAGGTGACACATTGATCTTTCAGCGAAACATAAAACACATCGATGCCTCGGTCCCCTTGAGTCGATATTTTAGCCCGGTGGATGAGGATGCCAAAATCAGCAAACACGGATGCAATTTTATAAAGCATCCCCAAGTGATCACGAGCCTCAACACGAATGACAGTGAAAGTGTCTGCAGTTTCCCTTTCCACTTGAATCCGCGGAACAATAGCCTCATGGGAACTTTTTTGTTCTCCTGCATAGCGAGTACGGGTTCGCATCATTTTTTGCAGACTGATTTTCTTTGAGAATAAATCTGACAAGTTGAGTTTGATTTCTTTCCAGATTTCAAAATTGTCTCCTGTGGTGATCTCGCTTTCTTCAACCTGGACCGAGACTATGACATACCCGTCTTTCTTTAAGTAGATATGAGCCCCCAGTATATTCAAGCTTCTTGCTGTTAACGCGCCCACCAGTTTTTTAAACGACTCTTGCCCGGAAACACAAGATAGTGTGAGGTTATGGAACTTCCCTTCTTCATTGAATTCGTGATGCAATATGAAAGGTTTGTCTTTCAGTGAACGAATCAACCTTATATGCAAAGCCACTTCTTCAGAGTGTGCCGTCATCAGGTAATCTTCTGGCATTAGACGAAGATGGGCTTCAATGTCCGCAACGGGAAGCTCGCGGTGCAGGGCTTTAAATACGCCAACCCTTGTTGCTTGTGGGTGTTGATTCAACGATTCAGGGTTATGGAGATATTTTAAAGTACGCTCGTAAAGCTCGAAGAGCAAAAGTTTTTTCCAGGCTGTTAAAGTTCCCGGTGCGACAGCACGCAACTCGGCATAACTGAGCAGATACAATGCCGCAAGATGTTCTGGACTGACCACTGTTTTAGCGAATTTCTGAATTACTTTTGGTTGATGGATGTCCTGATACAAAGCGGTTTCAACCATTGCATAAATATTTTTTATTAAAAATTCCAGCAGTTCTTTTTCATCTATCTTCAGGTGCAGTCTATCGCCGATGAACTTTAAAAATCCGGTCAGCCCAGACTCACCATCCATACCGGAGAGGGTTCCTGCAGACTGTAAAAGCGCAGCGAACTTCAAAGTCTTTTTATTTGGGTAGTCCTTATAGAGTGTCGTCAAATCGGCAGGTTTACTCAGGGTTGATGATTCCATTTCTTCCAGAAACCGGATAATGCGCAGCGAATGCTCATCAGCTGTGTAGTGATGATAGAAATCGTGGTTGACCTTGCAATGCGCCAATCCGAATTCCGGCAATACCTGTTCCAAAATTTCTGTTTCGTGCATCAGCCTCAGAGTCTTCTCGGAATTGCTGTCGCCGAGAATAGAAAATAGAAAATTTCTAATCTCTTCTCCCTTCATATGCTCCGCGTTGATGAGTTTTTTGTGCAATCTTAATTGTCTTTGCAATTGGTAGTCAGGCAAGACGGGGTGTTTTCGGCAAAGTTCCAGTGCTGTCAGCACGAGGGATTTGTCGTTTTTAAAATCTTTTTTCGGATCTCCGTCATAAACCAAGGTTGAACCGGAGATGTTGAAACCATTCCCCAAAGACTTTTTTGTTAGATCGGAAAGAACTCGCATAAAAGATTGCCGAGCTTGCAGACAATGTTCGAAAAGGTTTTCAGAGAAGTTGTAGATGTTAGTGGCGTGCAGGTAATAATCGCGCATAAAGTCTTCCACCGGTTGCCCGTCAAAAGAAGCGTGATAACCCAGGTGGGTGGCAAGGTCTTTCTGGATATCTCGAGACAAAACATCGGTCTTTTTTTCTGTCAGGTAATGCAGTTCATTACGAACCCGCAGAGAAAAGTCCACCGAGTTATAGAGCGACTCAATTTCTTGTGGAGAAATATTCTGAGTGTCGCCAATTTCCCTGAAAGAATGAACTCCGAATCGAACCGCCGTTGCCCAAAGGGCGTTATGATAATCTCTCAAACCACCGGGACCATTTTTGATATCCGGTTCCGGGTGACAGACAACCCCTTCTTTATTTCCATAGCGTGTGTACTTCTCTTTCAACTTTGAATTCAAAAACTTTTTGACACCTTTTTGCAGAACCTTTTTATTGATGGAAGTTGTAAAACGGCCATAGATAATCTGGTCGCCAATCAAGAATCGGGTTTCTATCATTGACGTTTTGATCGTCAGGTCGTCTTTAGCCAAGTTTACGCAGTCTTTAATCGTGCGGGAACTGTGACCAATTTCCATGCCAAACCCCCAAAATATAGACAATGCATCCTGTATAAACATATCTGTAAGGGGTTTTGGCCCCTCAGGGAGCAGGAATAGCAAATCGATGTCGGAAAGCGGATTTAGCTCTCCTCTTCCATAACCGCCGACTGCGACCAGACAAAAATCTTCAAGCACCGGAGCGGACTGATATTTTTCCAGTCGGACCATGGAAAGAATGACATGCCGGATCACCTCATCGATCAAACTGGTATATGACTGAATCACTTCCCACCCACCGGCTCCAGAACGGTGCCAGGATTTGATTTTCTCTTTTTCAGATCGGATCAATTCTTTGAGTGCATTGAAATAAGGTAAGCGTTCCCTGGGATCCTGTGGGATTTCCTGGGCGTTGCTGAAATCAATTGCCAGTCGATAATCGGGTGTAATCATTAAAATTGTGGATTTGATTATTTATGATTGTTAAATAGAGAATAAAGAATTATTAGAAAAATACAAGTTCAACGGCCCGACAGACTAAACTTGGAGTGTTAGTGAAAACCCTGATTCGCATTGTTTTAATAGCCGTTATCTATTAAAGAATCCGGCGAGTCAGCAAGGGCACAAAAACTCTATCCAATAGTCGGTTTTGTAATTCAAGGTAACTCATTTTATCGACCCAAATTTGCTTGACAATATCAGGGTAATATTTTAGCTTAACCCCTTCTTGCAATTGACATATTGGATTCAAATTCCCGGATTTTTTCTACCGTTTCGATATATTATTAATATTCTATTTAAAGTCTTAATTTAGAGGTCAAATCGATGTCAGAACAACCAGATATTATCTACACCAAAGTTGATGAAGCTCCCGAACTAGCAAGCGGTTCTTTTTTACCAATCATCCAAGCCTTTACTGGAGTAGCAGGCGTAAATGTTGGCACCAAAGATATTTCACTTGCGGGTCGAATCATTTCGCAATTTCCAGATAGATTAAAACCAGAACAACAGCAACCAGATGATCTTGCACTTCTGGGTGAGATGGTTATGAAGCCCGATGCCAATATCATCAAGCTACCCAATATCAGTGCTTCGAATCCTCAGATTCAAGCTGCAGTTGCAGAACTCCAATCTCAGGGTTACAACTTGCCGGACTTCCCGGAAGCCCCAAAAACGGATGAGGAGAAAGAGATAAAAGCAAAGTATGACAAGGTTAAAGGAAGCGCAGTAAACCCGGTTCTACGACAAGGAAACTCCGATCGTAGAGCGTCTGTTTCCGTTAAAAATTATGCGAAAAGCAATCCCCATAAAATGGGTAAATGGTCAAAAGATTCTAAAACCAATGTCGCTCATATGGCGAGTGGAGATTTCTATTCCAATGAAAAGTCTGTTGTCATTTCTGAACAAGCTGCCGGAAAAGGCAAAATTGAGTTTTTCGGTGCAGATGGAAATGCCACCGTGCTCAAAGACGGCATTGCTATGGGCGCAGGCGATTTAGTAGACGCAACCAAGATGAGCCGCACGGCTCTACGTAGCTTTATTAAGGACTCCATTGCCGACGCGAAAAAACAAGGTGTTCTTTTATCTCTTCATATGAAGGCTACGATGATGAAGGTTTCCGACCCCATTATTTTTGGTCATGGCGTGACGGTTTTCTTCGAAGATGTTTTCACCAAACATGAAAAATTGTTTAAAGAGCTCGGCGTTAATGAAAATAACGGCTTGGGTGATGTTTATGCAAAGATTAAAGACTTGCCCGTAGACCAAAAGGCAGGCATTGAAGCAGATATTCAAACCTGCATCAAAAACGGTCCGGAACTCGCAATGGTAGACTCGGATAAAGGGATTACCAATTTCCATGTTCCCAGTGACATCATTATCGATGCCTCAATGGCTGCTGCCATCCGCGCCTCGGGGAAAATGTGGGATCCGGCTGGAAAAGAAGCCGATACCCTGGCAATGATTCCTGACAATAGTTACGCGGGTATTTACCAGTCTGCGATTGATTTTTGTAGAGAGAATGGTGAGTTCGATCCAACCACCATGGGAACGGTTCCCAATGTTGGCCTCATGGCACAAAAAGCTGAGGAATATGGATCGCATGACAAAACTTTTGAGATGTCTAGCAACGGTACGGTTCGCTTCCTTGACGGAGCAGGCAACGCCTTGCATGAAATTCCCGTCGAAGAAGGCGATATATTCCGCGCCTGCCAGGTTAAGGATATTCCGATTCAAGACTGGGTCAAGCTCGCTGTCAAACGAGCTCGGTTATCTGAGACTCCGGTTGTTTTCTGGCTCGATAAAAATCGGGCGCACGATGCCAACATGATTGAAAAAGTGAATACCTATTTAAAAGATCACGACACCAACGGTCTGGAAATTTCGATCTTGGCTCCTGTCGAAGCTATGGATCACGCACTAAAACGAGCAAAAGAGGGAAAAGACACGATTAGTGCAACGGGAAATGTGTTGCGTGACTATTTGACCGACTTGTTCCCGATTCTTGAATTAGGAACCAGTGCAAAAATGTTATCCATCGTTCCCCTGATTGAAGGTGGCGGACTTTTTGAAACCGGCGCAGGTGGCTCGGCCCCCAAGCATGTTCAGCAGTTTGTCAAAGAAGGTCACTTACGGTGGGAATCTCTGGGTGAATTTCTAGCACTTTCAGAGTCTTTGGCGCATTTAAGTCAAGTTAAAGGAAATACCAAGGCACAGGTGCTGGCCGACACATTAGATCGAGCTACCGGGAAATTAATGGAAAATAAAAAATCTCCCGGTCGCGGTGTAGGCGATTTAGATAACGCAGGCACTCATGTTTACGAAACACTATTCTGGGCAAAAGAACTGGCAACTCAAAATGACGATGCGGATCTTAAAGCAAAATTTGCTCCCATCGCTGAACAACTTGAAGCCAAACTGGATACCATTATTGATGAATTGAAAGCGAGCAACGGCAAAGCCATGGATATCGGCGGCTATTTCCGAACAGATCCGGAAAAAGTTGCAAAGGCGATGCGTCGTAGTGCAACTTTCAATTCAATATTGGACAGCTTGAATTAATCAATCCGCTGGACACGTTGGAGTTTTTGAGGCCCTCAAAAGAGGGCCCCAATAAAAACCTCGGCGAATAACAAGCTAAACCTGATTTAGGTTTGCTTTCATTTGAGGAACTGCTATGTCAAGCGCAAGAAAAAAAATCACAGTTGTTGGTGCGGGCCAAGTTGGATCAACCGTCGCCCAGCTCGCCGCATATAAAAACCTCGGCGATGTGGTGATCATAGATATTGTTGAAGGAGTCCCGCAAGGAAAAGCATTGGACTTGCAAGAGTCAAGCTGTCTGCAAGTGTTCGATAGCCTGATAACGGGAACCAACGACTATAAGGATACAGCAAATTCAGATATCGTTGTTATCACCGCAGGCTTGCCTCGCAAACCTGGGATGAGCCGTGAAGACCTTCTCGCCACCAATGCCAAAATTGTACAATCGGTGACCGAACAAGTCATGGAGCATTCTCCCGACCCCATCATTATCGTTGTATCAAATCCTCTCGATGCTATGGTTTACATGGCAAAGAAAACGGGCAACCTGCCAAAAAATAAAATCATAGGTATGGCCGGTGTGCTTGATTCTGCGCGTTTAAGAACATTTGTTTCGTTGGAACTGGGTTGTTCCCTGGTTGATGTGGATGCAATGGTTCTTGGCGGACATGGCGATTCCATGGTGCCTCTCCCCCGTTACACTTCGGTTTCTGGGATATCAATAACTGAGTTGATGACCCCCGAACAGATCGAGCGAGTGGTAGAGCGCACACGAAAAGGCGGAGCAGAAATTGTTTCTCTTTTAAAAACTGGTAGCGCCTTTTATGCTCCAGGTGCTTCGGTTGTGCAAATGATAGAATCCATTTTACAGGACAAACGCCGCATTCTCCCATGTACCGCTTATCTAGAAGGGGAGTATGGCTGGAAAGGTATTTTCTTTGGTGTACCTGTTATGCTTGGCATTAATGGCATAGAAAAAGTCATCGAGCTAAAAATGACGGAAGAAGAAAAGGCTGCACTGGATAAATCCGCTGGAGATGTTAAAAAGACCTGCGATGAAATAGATGATATCATCTCCGAATCAAACGAAAAAAAATGACTCCCACCCCTCGGTAGATTTTCATAAAATCTGCTGGGGGATTTTTTATTGCCTCGAAAAGTCGAACGTTTCGTAAACACTAACACCTTCCGGCTTACCATCACATTCCAATGGAATGGAGTACCAAAATTTTTTTCCTGCCTTCCACCTAGGGTTCCATTCATCATCCGGGTCATCTTGAACGCACACAAGCCAAACAATACCTTCTAGCTTTTCCTTTGAAACATCCAAAGTGATGAAGTGATTCATCAATGCTCTGTTAGCCAACGCATCAAATACATCTTTAGGAGCAGTATATTTATCTATATTTTGCTGGTCGGCAAAAGGTTTGAAAATCGCACCCCCTCCACCTGAGACAATGTGCATTGTCCCATCTCCACTTTGGTATTTCCCCGACTCTGATTTGATGACCTTAAAAGTACCCTCTTCAGTCGGACTCATCTGATGAAAACGTTCGTAAGAATGTTGATTGCCTGCCAAAACCAGATCCGGTTTCAAAGCGTTTAACTGTTTAAGAACCGTATTACGCTTGTCGAGATACCAAGTTGTGGTGATAGCCGGTTCGTGAACAGCGAGAATTATCCACATGCCTTTTTCTCTGGCTTCTTTAATACGTGGAGCAAGCCAAGGAGTCGGGTCTTGCCAGGGATAGTTGTTGATAACCCCAATCAACGCATTGCCGATCACCCGCGTTCCTTCCATAGTACGAGGGGAAGGAAGACCCGATATGTCGAATCCAGAATCGAGGAGGTCAATTTTATCCCAACAGCCGGAAGCCTTTGGTTTCCATTTTTTTGGTGGCAAGTCATTATCCCCCGCTACAAATAATTTTACCGGATAAGGATCGGAAAGAGTCTCTTTGATTTCTTTAATATATCGATCTGGACAGGATTGAGGAAAAAAACCGGGTTGGTAAACGAAATCGCCCAAATGCAGTAAAGCATCGGCATTTTTTTCGCGCATGGATTTTTGTACCGCCATAAATCCAGGGGCATATGCTCTCTCGCCAGTTCCAGTATCACCCACTACGACAATCCGTGTTGCACCTTCTCCTATTGAGTAGTTCACAAATATGGCGAGGGAAAGAAGAAAAATAATTTTTATCGCAAACCATTTCATAATCAATGTAATCCTTCTGGCAGGGTTTCTATGAATGCGCGAATTTCATCGCGAACTCTACGGTAATGATCCAGGGCTTCTTCATCTGTCTTTGCTGTTTGCGCCAATTTGGGAGGATCGTCGAATCCGTGATGCACAACAGTAGTGGCACATGAAAAGATAGGACAGTTCTCATCCGCATCACCACAAATGGTGACCACAATATCGAAAGGAATCGTTTGCACCTCTTCGACTCGCTGCGACTTCTGCTGGGTGATGTCTACTCCCTCTTCCTGCATCACTTTCACCGCGTTGGGATTAACACCATGCGCTTCGAGTCCAGCTGAAAACGCCTGAATGGAATCGCCTTTCAACTGCTTGGCCCAGCCTTCCGCCATCTGGCTACGGCAAGAGTTACCCGTACACAAGAATAGAATTTTTAGTTTTTTCTCCATACACCCCAATCCTACCACTCACATGTGTGGGAGGCAACAAGGCTACGCCTTAAAGGAAAATTGGCAGACCCAAAGTAAAAGGCTAGGCGGCTTCTCTTTGCTTTTTTGAAATAGACCTATTACCTTCCCGCGTTGCGCGGCTTGATTTTCGTTTAATTTTCGCCTATAATGAAAAGCACAAGGAGGCTCAAATATGCATCTCACCAAGCGTCAGCGGGAAATCTATGAGTATCTGAAGGATCATATTCGCAGTCAGGGATATGCGCCGAGCATCTCCGAGATAGGCAAACAGTTTGACCTCAGCTCCCCAGCCACGGTGCACAAACACCTGGCACATCTCGAAGAGAAGGGACTGATCCGCAAACAACAGAACCTGAGCCGTGCTATTGAAGTGGTGCCCGAATCGGGCAATGCTTTCTCCTATCCTCTACTGGGAGAAATCGCCGCAGGAAAACCTTTAGAAGCTCTCGATCAACGCGAAGTGATCGATCTGTTGCCCGATGGCGGGGACAAAGATGTTTTTGTCTTACGTGTCAAAGGCAATTCAATGATCGACGACCATATCCAGAGCGGAGATTATGTAATCGTAGAAAAACGTAACGTGGCAGAAAACGGAGAAACGGTGGTGGCGTTGATCGATAACGATCGCGCAACTTTGAAACGCTTTTACCGCGAGAACGGTCAGATACGATTGCAACCTGCACACCCGGATATGAAACCCATCTTTGTTCGCGAGGGAGACTTTTCTATCCAGGGCGTGGTCATCAGTGTCTTAAGGAAATTCAATAAATAATCAACCACAGACAAACAAGAGGTTGGATTTAGCGAAATTTTACATTTAAATATGGATGCGTTTTTTGTATCTGTTGAAGAGGTGCTCGATCCGTCTCTGAAAAACAAGCCTTTAGTTGTAGTCAGAAGCGTCGAAGAAAGAGGTGTTGTATCTGCTGCATCCTATGCTGCGAGAAAATGCGGCTTTCATCCTGCCATTCCGATTGCGATAGCAAAACGCCTTTGTCCACACGCTATTTTTTTACGCAGTTCGCATCGACTCTACAGTGAATATTCGGCCAAGGTATTCGAGATTCTCAGAAATTATTCTCCCCTGGTTGAACCGATGTCCCTCGACGAGGCATTTGTTGATTTAACAGGATGTGGAAGATTGCATAGCCCGATTCTAAAAACAGCCGAAACAATTCGCAACGAGATACGCGACCGATTCGGACTCAATGCCTCCATCGGTATTGCCACAAACAAGCTCATGGCGAAAACTGCTTCGGCTTATTGCAAATATTGTGGATCGCGCTAGCTAAAGAACAACAGTTCCTCTCCTCGCGCCACTTCCTATAAAACGCATCCCGGGGATTGGCCCCAAAGGCTGCGCCAAGTTGAATCGTATGGGTGTCAAATTGATTGTCGATCTTACACGCTTGCCACTGGAAATACTTGAAGAGACTCATGGTAAATGGGGTGCATCACTTTACCGAAAAGCAAGGGGGATCAGCAGCAGTCCGTTCAATTCAGAAACCGAAGACCCTCATTCTATCAGCCGGGAAAAGACTTTCACTACGGATTTCATGGACCCACTATTGCTCGAGTCAACACTCAGTTATCTGACAGAAAAAACCGCAGCGCAACTTCGAAGTAATGGATTGTTTGCAAGAACAGTTACGTTAAAGCTAAGATAGCTCTGATTTTAAGACAGTGACTCGTTCCCATACTTTAGGCTGACCAACGGCGGCGGATCACACGCTTTTAAAGAATGTGGCAAATTTGTTCCATAAAACTTTTAACCGCAAGACGCGAGTACGTCTGATCGGAGTTTCACTTTCTTCTATTACGGCGCATCCTTACCATCAAGAAGATTTGTTCGACCTGAAAGATGTCGAACGCTGAGACAGGCTTTATAGGGGCATTGACCGGATACGTAAAAAATACGGATTCCGTTCCATCCTCCGCGCCACCAGTCACTCGGAGTAAGACCAATAGGTCAACACAGAAATGAGCAAACCTATATTATTACGTTTCTAGAAATATTTTTTAAGTGACTCCAAAATGAATTTTGAAAACATAAGAAAAGAGTTTCCAGTAACGGATGAGTTTATTTTTTTCGATCATGCCAGAGTTGCGCCTTTGCCGGAACGAGTGCGAAAAGCAGTCACTGCTTTTGTCGATGACGCTACTCTTTTTGGCACGGTTCATTACGAAACCTGGATACTTGAGTTGGAGCGCACCCGGAAAAAATTTTCACAACTCATCAACGCCGATATAGATGAAGTGGCTTTCGTTAAAAACACTTCGGAAGGAATTTCTATTGTTGCGAATGGATTCGACTGGCAGCCGGGCGACAATGTTGTCATCCCTAGTATCGAGTTCCCCGCCAACGTTTACCCCTGGTGGAACTTGAGACAAAGGGGTGTTGAAACGCGCATGGTGAAATCCATTGAAGCACGAGTTCTCTTCGATGATTTGATAAAACAAGTCGACGACAGAACGCGAATACTCTCCATCAGTTCTGTGGAATGCAACAGTGGATTTAGAAGCGATCTCAATCGCCTGGGTGCCTTTTGCAAAGAAAAAGGAGTTCTATTTTTTGTAGACGCCATTCAGAGTCTTGGTGCCTTACCTATGGATGTAAAAAAAGATCACATCGATTTTCTTTCTGCGGATGGACATAAGTGGATGCTGAGCGTTGAAGGACTGGGAGGATTTTACATATCAAAAAGGGTGGTGGATAGAATCCGTCCTGTGACAATGGGCTGGGGTAACGTGGTCAACGCAGCAAATTTTATGGACTATGATTTCACTCTCAAAAAAGATGCAAAAAAATTCGAAGAAGGAACGCCCAACACGATGAGCATTCACGCATTCGGTGCTGCACTAGATTTACTGCTTGAGGTAGGTATCGATAATATCGAAAAACGCTTGATGAACCTGGGGGATTGTATAATTACTGAATTGAACCGACGGGATATTAAAATTTACAGTTCCACATTTTCAGAGGAGCGTTCTGGAAATATTTCGTTCACCTTGGATAAAGATGTTGGCCCTCTCTATTCGTATATGATGGAAAACAAAGTCAAACTTACGGTGCGAGATGGATTGGTGCGTTTTTCTCCACATTTCTATAACAACGAAGACGAAATACTAAAGGTTTTTGACCTGCTGGATGGGTATTTAAAAAATTAAAACTCTAGGTGAGGAACTAACTCTAAACCCCAGAAAAA
Organism: Nitrospinota bacterium; assembly: GCA_013349585.1. Classification (GTDB taxonomy): domain Bacteria; phylum Nitrospinota; class Nitrospinia; order Nitrospinales; family VA-1; genus UBA8687. The sequence continues at coordinate 13,015 of DUZG01000005.1, forward strand.
TGGGTCACGAAGTTTTTCAATTTTTCTTTGGTTTGGATTCGTTGGGCAAGTTTGACAGCCTCTTCTTTGCTGTCAAATCGGTCTACCTGAACGCGATAGGTTTTTTTTGCGTTACGGGTGACAAAGGCATCATAGCCTTTTTTCTTAAGAGATTGTGCCAGCTTCTTTGCATAGGCTTTGGTTTTATATGCACCCACCTGAATAGTGTATAGCAACGGTTTTTTAGGTTCGGACTGCCTGCTCACAGAGTTTGACTGGGTCGCCGGTGGAACTTCTTTATATTCTATTACTATTTCGGGTTCAGGAATTGTAGCACGAAAGGAACTCATTGGAACAAGTTCTACCGGTTGAGATCGCTTGATTTCATTTTTTCCCGTCAGGGGACTCATTTCAGATTCTACTAGATTGGTTTCTTTGACAGGTAAAGGGGTGTACTTTATATTTTGTCCAGCTGGAATACTTGCAGGTATAACTGCAACCTCAGGTGCTTCCATACCAAAATCAGACAATTCTGATTCTTCATCCAGAACCAAAGCCTGTTGCCATTCGGATTTGAGTTGTTGCAGTTCTTCAATTTTTTTCAAATCGCTGGTGGCATTTTTTGCAATCACCGGTTCTTCGAACTGGCTGTCTTTGCTGGCTTCATTGGGGTGTTTTATCAGCGAGGTTAGCTTGTCCACCATATTGGAAGTCATGCGGCGAAGGTTAAACTTGTTGGTAACGAACTGAATCGGTGCGAGGATCGCTGTGGTGATGCCCGTCGGAATTTTCCCGATTCCCGAGAAATCCTTCTCGGTCTGTTCTGCCCGCCAAAGAATCTCGCCACTCCTAGTATCCACCATTTGCACGGAGACACTCAGTTCAATGGAGGAGTGCACGATTAAATAAGATCGTTCTACTTTATTGATACGACTGAAAACGATAGCGTCCACCCCCAAAATTTCTCCAAACTGCATGGGGTTGATAGTTAAATAGTTTGACGGGTCTGCCAGCTTGTTCTGCTTCAATAATCCATCAACGACATAGCGCTCCAGTAACTGAAATTTAGACTGTTTAAGGTTGGCATACAAACCCAGACGAAACATTTCAGCCATTTCTTTTTGTCCCGCATCACTTATCTCGATAGGAAGAATAGCAACGGTCTGGTTTTTGGAAAGAGCCATTAGGTTGCCCGCAACCTTTGTCTGTAAATCGCTAGCGCAGGCGGAAATGGACAGAGCTAGGAGCCCAATCAACAACCCTTGCAAAAAATTATTGTATTGCCTTTTTTTCATAAATCAGATGATTTTTCTATTTGAGCCATTCCACTTTTATAAAACCTTTTGCCTGCCAGCCCCTGTGAGTTCTTTAAAGTCCCAATTATTAGAGCACTCGTAATTTCATCTTTTTCCTGCACGATATAGTGGCCTGAATACATCCCGGGGACAATTTCCTTAAGCGGGATATTCGACTTCCAACTGCCAATTCCAAAAGAACCTTTTAGACCTGGGTCGCCTTTAAGGTTCACATATATTTGATCATTAGGTTGAAGTTTCTGGCTGGGCTTCAGGTTTGTTTCGATACTTGTGATTTGAGGTAATCGAATTTTTTCCTGCCAGGCCCCGGGAGGGTCAGGAATTTCTTTCATAATACCGATCGAAAACATTTCGGCGGTTTTATAAAGTACCTGATTAACTTTCACATTCGCCATTTGATCCTGGATAATTCCAACGACGGTTGGAGAAAGTATTCCAGAATAGGTGCTCTCTGTATGTTCAGTCTCCCAAAGTGTTTCACCGGTTCTCAAATCGAGCATTACGATTTTTGCCTTAATGGAGGTCTCGGCGTGAATTCCACCGGTAAAATTACTGGTATCGAGCACCTGGCCTTTGATCACTGCATCAACACCCAGAATAGCTCTTAGTCTTTCCGGACTAAGCTCAAGAACTTTTTTGAATTTTCTCATCCCAGCCGCCTGTAGCTTGGAATCTATAGTTTCCAGCGGGATGTCTACATAGCCTAGATAGCTGAAATAGTTAAAGAAGCATTCTCGAAACAATTTATGCGCAGGAATACCTTCCGGCGTAGGGCCTGCAAGCGTAAAAGGCAATATCGCCACCGTTCTGGGATGTATATTGGGATGATCTAGGTTTTTACGGATTTTCAAGTCAACTGTTCCGCAACCGCCTAGTATGCCGATCATTAGAACAATAAAAATGAATATTTTTCGTAACAACAAGTTTCGTCTCACAGCAGACAGGCCTTGGCATAAAATATTGAATAATTTGGACTGTTTGCACATTTTAGGATACATCTACTATATGAAATCGACTTAAATTTGTCAATATTTTAAATAACTTGTTTAAATTTATAGCTTCTTGGCATGACCCTAGAGTTCAACCAAAAACAAGTGAAGTTGCAAAACAGTCCAAAAATTCGCATTCCGTTTATATTCTCTATCGGTTTAAATAGAACCCGATGTGAAAAGCAGATTTGTAACCTCACGATAAAAACGGGCTTATTTATTGAACTAAATTGCAAAATAATAGTTCATACACGATGCTTGATTGCATCGAGTATATTTGATAAAGTTGACGACTAAAGAGAATGAATTCAACTTTTGAGGTTTATGATGATAAGAAGAATTTTACCGGTCGTCCTTTTCTTTTTCCTATTTAGTCTTGCGGGAGAAGTGTTTGCAGCATCAGAAATTACCTCAGACGTAAAGCAGACCATTGATAAGGTTCTTGAGATCGTCGCCGATGTAAAATTAAAGAAAAATCCCTCCCTCAGAAGAGAAAAACTTCGAGAAACTATTGGTCTTCGTTTCAATTATAAGCAGATGGTCATGCGCTCTCTGGCAAAAAACTACAAGTCCCGGACCGATAAGGAACGCGAAGAATTTACGGGATTGTTCAAAAGGCTTCTTGAGAACTCCTACGCCACTAAAATTGAAAACTACCAGAACGAAACGATCAAATATGTGGGGGAACAGGTCAAGGGAAATTATGCGCTAGTTAAAACCCAAATTGTCCGTAAAGATGGCACCATCGATGTGGATTACAAGTTAATCAATGAAGAAGGCATATGGATGGTTTATGACTTTGTAATAGAAGAGGTTAGCTTAATTCGCAATTACCGCTCGCAGTTTAGCAAAATTATACAAACCGAATCCTACGATGCTTTGGTTTCCAAATTGAGCAATAAAATTAATGACTTGGAGGCAAGTCAGAATAAAGATTCTGAAAACCTTTAACGGGTGCCAGGAAAACTCCTCTTGATAACAACTTCCGCACCCACCCGCATTGATTTAGCCGGAGGCACTCTGGATATCTGGCCGTTGCATCTTTTTTTTGGCAACGCCCCTACCCTCAATGCAGCCATTGATCTATATGCCACAGTTGAAATATCTTCCCGAAAAGATAAGCGCATTATTCTTCGTTCCCGAGATTTGAATTTAGAAGACTCCTTTTCTTCGTTAAGCGCGTTGCCAGAAAATCATCCCCTTGAGCTAATAACACGGACGCTGAAATTTTATGCTCCAAAATCGGGGCTGGAACTCTCTACGAACTGTCAAGCTCCGCAAGGTTCGGGGATCGGGGGTTCATCGGCCTTAAACATTGCCTTGCATGGTGCGCTGAACAAGTTCACAGGCAAGAAATATAGCAAGCAAGAAATGATTGAGATTGCCAGGAACATTGAAACCCAGGTGATCCGTGTCCCAGCAGGATGTCAGGATTATTTCCCAGCCATGTATGGGGGGGTCAGGTCCGTCAACCCAGGGTTTTTAGGCATCGATACAAAAACTCTTCCTGTAAAACCAAAAGAACTCACTCGGCATTTTGTGCTTTGCTATACCGGAAAGCCAAGAAACTCCGGCATCAATAACTGGGAGGTCACCAAAAAATCCCTGGACGGGGATAAAAAAGTGATCCGTCATTTAGGTACCATCCGCGACTGCGCTCTGGAAATGCATCAGCTATTAATAAAGGGTCGTATTTCTGGCATCGCCCCTATTTTTTCCAGGGAATGGCGAGCTCGCAAACAATTAGCCCCCACCATAACCACTCCACAAATGGAAAAGCTGATTCGTTCCGCACTGAAAAAAGGAGCATTCGCAGCAAAGGTCTGTGGTGCAGGCGGCGGTGGTTGCGTGGCATTCATCGTCCCACCTGGTAAAAAACAACTCATCATCGATGAATTGAATCTTCAAGGCGGCAAGGTATTGCCATTCCAATTTGTCTCCCGTGGGCAAGTGACGAGCCGCCAAAAGTAATAGATCCATTTCTTTACTGCGAGACAATCCCGCTTCTGAATAGAATAATTATCAAGCTCTTAAGGATCGACCTACGAAAATACTGGCGAACTTATAGTTGAAGGTCAACAGCCTATTTTAGCTTTATGGGCATTGCCCTATTCAACCGTGGCCCGGTAGAGGGCGAAAAACGACTATCAGGAGAGGAAGCAGGGTGAGAGCCCCTAACAGGGCTATTACCATTGCTGCTCCTGTCAACAACCCGAAATAGATAGTAGGCATAAACTCGGAAAAAGCCAGAATGGAAAAACCCAGAGTGATAGTCACCGAGGTGTAGTACATGGCTTTTCCGATGCTTCCATGGCAACGATCCATTGTCGCCCTGTAGTTTTGATCTACCTTGAATTCTGTTTGAAAGCGATGAATATAATGAATTGTATCGTCCACTGCTATTCCCACGGTAATAGCCGCAATGGTGATGGTCATCATGTCGAGTGGAATACCTAACCAACCCATGAGGCTAAGTACTGTTCCTGCAGCAAGGAGGTTTGGAATAATTCCTATCAGCGCAAGGGAAAAGCTTTTGAACAAAATCATAAACATGAACATGATAGCGAAAAAGACCACGCCGATAGTAAGGATTTGTGACCGATAAAGGCTCTGCAACATATTGTTGTACAACACAACCATTCCGGTAAACTGGATGGTTTCGGGAGCAAACTTTAACTCTTCTACCAAATGATGTCTAATTTTTTCGATAAGATCAGAACGGCGCAAGTTGGGGTTTGATTCGATCAACCTCATATTGATATGGATCTGGTTGGCATCTTTCGATAAATAGGGGTTCACTAAAGAGTCTTTGACATTTTCTGGCATGAGCTTTCTGATAAGAACCAGATCATAGTCATCGGGTTTCCTGCCCTTGTCCAGTTGAGCGAAAACCTTGATCAATGTTGAAATCGATTGCACCTTGCCCACTTCTGGCAGGCTTTCCAGATAATCGTGAATTTTTTCCACGCGATCCAGCATATTGGAATTGAACCAATAATTTATTTCAGCTGTATCTCCTTCGTCTGCAAAAGGATCGTCAAACTCCTCTTCCTCTTTGTTTTGTTCGTCTTCTTTAAGATAATCAAAGTACTTTTGGTCCGGATTCATCACGATATTCAAGGGAGTGGTGCCGCCCAATTGCTGGTCGATGATTTCCATTCCTTTGTAAATTTCAGTATCGCTTTTAAAATGATCGATGAATCGGTTTTCAACTTCCAGCTTTGAAATACCGACACCACTAACCACGGCCAGCAATATGGACCCAAAAAGAATAATTTTATGATGGCGATTGGTAAATGCCGCAATAGACAAGGTGAAACCACGGGTACTATCTTTCCCTGAACCTGGTACCTCAGGACTTAAAAGCACAAGTGCTGCCGGAAAAAATATAAAATTCAGGGCGAAGGACACCGAAATTCCAAGAGTCATTATCCAGCCGAAATCAATGACAGGGCGAATACCGCTGACTAAAAGAGAGGAAAAAGCGACAACAGTTGTGATGGAAGTATAAAAGCAAGGCTGGGCCATGAAATCTATCGTTTGCTTTACGAGTTGCTTTTGACTTTGTCCAGGGTTGCCATCGTTTAAATCCTGATACCTCACGATAAGATGGATGATCAGGGACATGGTGATGATGAGCAGTATAGAAATGAAGTTAGAAGAAATAACCGTCACCCGCCAATCCATCAACCCAAGAAACCCAATCATAACGACGACTGTTATGAGACAGGAACCCACCGGCAATGCCACCCATCGCATTTTCTTGAAAAACAGGCTGAGCATCAGAATGAGAAAAGCGATGACACCCAGCCCAAACGTTTTCAGATCGTGTTCGATGAAGCCAATCATATCTGAGGTGATCATGGGCACACCGCCCAAAAACATTTCTGCGTTGGCGCGGTGCTTATCCATAATATCGCGAACTGCTTGGATGACATGGTCTTCCTTATCAAGAACGCTGGCATGGTAATCGCGAAATTCTTTTTGCGCCTTTAAGAACTTGGCTTCATCATTCGCAGTAAAATCAGCACTGTTTATTTTTTCTCTGAGATCATTTCTCTGATAAAGAAGTTCGAAATATTTTTCATCGCGTTTAAAATTAACGCGGATGATGGTGGTTTTCCCATCCGGACTCATCAACAGGTTTTTATAAATCGGGCTTTCAAGAAACTCTTTTCGCGCCAGTTCCCGATCCATCCCTGGTGTTTCCAAGGTACGAATATCGGTCGCCAACTTGCCAATCTCTACCCTGGGACTGTTCAGCAGAGGGACATTTAATATATTGTCTATGGAATGAATGCCATCAAGTGTCGACAACTCATCACTGAGAGCCTTCATATCTGCAAGCACCTCATCGGACATCAAGTCTTTTTTCGGCGAATAGGTGATGACTAGAAAATCATCGGACCCATAAACCTTGCTTATCTTTCGGTAATATTCGAGGGCGTTGTCATTTTCCAGAACCAGAGATTCTGCAGACGCATCGAGCTTGAACTTGGGGATGTGATAGGAGAATCCGGCGACCACCAGAGTAACGAAAACTAGCGCCCAAACAGGTTTTTCAATGACCCATTTGAAATACATGTTCGATAATTTTTTTTTCAAAGGGATCGTCCGATATTAGTTTGAGGTGTTTTGTCCGCTCTAAATTCCGTGCGCGTAGTCGGGATTTATTTTATACTTAACTGGAGATTGTGCCAATAGATAAAATAAACCTTTTAAGAGCTTTATTTCTGGGCATACTGAATCCGGCGATTTTTTTATGGCTTCTATAGGACGATAAATTTGTGAATTCTTTTTCCAAACCGATACTTAAATATTTTTTGGTTTTTTCTCTGGCTCTTGCGATGGGAATGTCTATCTGGCTTTTACCCAGACCCGCTAAAAAGGAAGAGGCTATCACTCCGCCAATTAACGCAAAAGAAGAAGCCGGGAAATTTATACAACAAGCGTCTGAAAACTTTTTCTACCACGAATTCGACCAAGCTATAAATAACTATAAAAAAGCCATAGCTATTTATGAAAGAGAGGGGAAACTAAGAACAGCAGCAAAAGTATTTGAGTCTATCGGTGACCTTTTTAAATTTCGCAGGAACCTCAAAGAAGCAGAAGTCCATTACAAGCTGGCTATGGAAAATCATAGAAAAAATCATGACTTACTTGGGGAAGCACGCGCTATGAGTCTGGCGGGGGATCTACATATGGAAAGAGGAAATTTTTCGCCCGCCGGGGTTTGGTATAAGAAAGGGCTGGGGTTGATAAAAAATGATCCGCCGCATCTTACCAAGGCATTGTTTCTGGAAAATCTTGGTCATTATTTCTGGAAAACAGAAAATATTCCTGAAGCAATTGTGCAATTCACCGAGTCTCGAGAAACCTTTGCCGCACTTGAAAACCAAATGGGCTACGAGCATATAAACGCGGTACTCAATAAACTCCGGCGCGGACAGTCTCAGAATATCCCTGCTGAGGAGCTAGTCTACCACAATTCACCCGTGCCTGAAAGAAAACGGAAATAGTGATTTATTGGGAATTCATGGAGTTATTCCCATATAATAAAGAGAACAATAAATAGACGCGAGACACAGAGGCACAAAAGAGCTGATATAGAGCACAGGTACTTCTTGTGGGCGTGGTTTGGAATTGAGAATATTTAAAAGGTAAAAACGTTGAACATCATCTTGAATAGCTATTGTAACTTAAAATGCAATTACTGCTTTGCCGATGAGTACATGGAGGAAAACGTCAAAACTCCTGATAAATCGATGGATTTCGATTTTTTCCAAAACGAACTGTTGCCTCGAATCAAGACCGCCTCCCTCATAAATTTTATGGGAGGTGAGCCTACCCTGCATCCGCGGTTCAATGACATGCTTACCAAAACTTTGGATAACATGCAGCCCTTCACATTTCTTGGCGTGTTTACCAATGGATTGATGTCGGATCAGGCTCTCGATCTACTTTTAGATTTAGTCGGTCGTGGCGGCAGTATTGAACGGCAGATACAGTTTTCCGTCCTGCTCAACTGGCAAACCATGGAAAACATATCCGAAAAAAATCATGCGCGTTGTAAAGAAGTGGCCGAAGCCATTCTAGGTAAAAATGGATACGGGCTGATGTTCAGCCTAAACCTGTATTCCATCAAGCAGGACCTAGCCACTCAGATTTGGGAGATAGATGAAATTTATCAGGGGCTGGGGTTACCACCGGGGCAAAACTATAAGGTCCGTGTCAGTCCGGCTTTCCCAATAGTGGGGGAAGAAGGGCATATCACCTTACCCATTAAAGACTACCCTAAAATGGGTCGTATGATGTTAGACCTGCTTAAAGATTTTCCACAACTGCGTTTTCGTTTCGACTGTTCTTTTCCGCCTTGTTTGATGGACGATATAAAGGAAGAGGAGTACCCTCTCGTCGAGCGGTTCATTTATCATGGAAGTCAGTCCGTTCCAGATATTACTGAATGGAAAAACAAAGATGTTTACTTCGGTTGTGCCGATGATAGCCCGATGGACATTGACCCTAAGGGCGACTGTTTTAACTGCTCCCCTTTCCACGACAAAAAATTAGGGAATATTCAAGATTTTAAACAGGTCAACGAACTATCTATTAAAAAAATGCATACTAAGTTCTTGAGCCACGCTTTCGAAGCTTCGCCCAACGAACCCTGTAAAAGTTGCCCGCATTATATGGTTACCTGCTCCAGCGGTTGCTTCGCCTACAATTTTAAATAACCATAAAGAATCATCGGCCATTTCCATTCTCACTCCAATGGAATAAATTTCATTTTTTATCTATCTCAACTATAAGAGGTTTAATCGTTTAGGAGAGTTGAAAATGAATCGAATTATTTTATTTTTTCTTATTCTATCTATAGCAATTCCAGTTCCACTCACTTGGGGATGGACACTCGTTGGGGATCCCGGAAAAAAGATCGAAGATGTATTGTAGTTTTTACCGTTATATCCGCAGGTGAGAAAAACCCAGCAAGCTCTAGATGCGTTTTTAAAGTTGAAGAACCCACTTCCCGCCAGCCCTAAAAATATTTTTGCAGGACAAACATTGTTTCACTTCGATGCCAAACCCGAACCCTACGGTGTTTGCCACGGCATCAGCGAAAACGGACTCGGCATTTTATTTCGTGAGCTAACTCCCAGTCCGCGCAATTTTACCTGTAGCCAAACCCTAGAGCCGCTGCCCGATGGACAATTCTTCTGGGTCATCAAAAATGGTTCCCCCGGAACAGCTATGCCCGCATTCAAAAACCTAGATGAGGACCAAGTATGGCAATTGATTCAATATATCCGGCATTTTTCACGAAACGGGCATTAATTTTCATATAAGTTTGGAAGATCGGAATGGAAAAAATACACAACTACATGGCGGAATCTCTTCTAAGCATCAGCCCTACAGCTAGTATTCTGGAAGCCTCGCAGGTTATGAACGATAACTAAATCCATTCTTTGCTGGTCGAAGAAATGGGAGAATATATTGGAATCATTACCAACCACGATATCAGCAGAAAGTTTGGACCCAGAAAAATCACAAGTGGCAGAATTTATGAGCTTTCCTCTCATCAAACTGGAAAGTCAGGAGAGCATGGAAAAGGCCGCTCAGGTTATGCGCGACCACGCCATTCACCATCTAGTTGTAACAGAACACGGGCAAATGCTAGAGACTCTATCAATACACGACTACTACAAATACCTCGTGTTGAAACACCCTAAGTGATTTTTATGCCACTCTGAGATTTCGTTTTTTTGGTTAGAGTGTTTTACGAAAACGAACTATCTCACCATATTGTTCTTTATCGAACCCCGGCAAGCATCCCGAATAAATGGTTTCCGCATAGACTCTATTTATATTTTTCAAATTGTCGGCAGACAAGCTTTTGACAATAGCGGTCTCCAATCCTTCAACATCAATTTTTAGAATATCAATATGACCCTCCTTTTCAAGGATGCTCGAAATAATTTCTTCCACTTTTCGAACTTGCACTTGAATTGTTTTGGGAAGGTCACTCTCAAGCCCGCCATATCTGCCTGTTGCTTCAAAACCAAAATCGGCGTGACCATTTTCCAAGCCTACCGCAACCTCGTGCAACTCGTATCTGCTTTCAAATCCTTGTAGATTGGTTTTTAATCGGCTGATATTTTCTGGGAGGGGTTCGAACAAATAGACCTTGATATTTTTATTGCGTGTCAAAAAATACCCCGCGCTGATACCGATATTTGAACCAAAATCTACCACGCAGGAAATTTCCTTTTCAGCCGGATAATCCAATTTCCCATAGCACTCCACCATAGTTATCATATCGTGGAAGGAATAAAGCCATACTCCCTGCTTTCCTAAGGGGGTCTTTACCACAAGCTTTTCGGGATAGTCACCCTGCCCAAACACATAACGCCCTACAATATCTGTGGGGCGATCAAAGTATTTAAAGATATTAATCAAAGCGATGTAAAACGGCTTATTAAAAAATGCTCTTAATATTTTTATTAGGGGTCTTTTATTCATAAAAACTATCATTTTTTTGGGTAGTCAAACAACAAGCTAGATTAAGCTCTGATGAGAGTTTAATCCATGCGGGAAACAATATCCATAAACGATTATTATAAAAATTCACTCTCGAACTACCTCCTATTTTCCATTGTTTCATTCCTCCCGAATGATAAAGATATACTATTCTCTGCCTTATTTATTTGAGACCTATTGCAAATGATTTTAAAAAAAATATTTGGGTTGCTCATTGCGATTCTTTTTTTACCATCTTTATGGGTGGAAGCTCAGGAGCATCACTTCACCAATCCGCAGGTGCGTGTTCAGGTAACAACGGAAACTCTAAATATTTCAACTACGGGTTACCCCGACCATAAATGGGAAAGGGTCAACCCCAACCGACCGTCTAAGCAAAATTTTAATTTCAAAATTCCTCGGCATCCAAAAATAGCATCCCGCACCACGGCTGTTCCCACGCGTGGGCGCATTACAGTGGCCGTCAACGGCGTGGGTTTTTTCGGCCCTGAAGACCGGGAAGGTAAAATTGCGTTGGAAAATCATGGGCTCGATTCGTGCCGGGGTTTATCATTATCACTGTACACCGGGATGCGTTTATAAAGATGCGCCCAATCAACATTCGCCAGTGATCGGTTATGCCTTTGACGGATTCAAAATTTACGGACTCCAAGGTAAAAGAGGTCGTTCGCCGAAAGATTTGGATAGCTGCAACGGTTATAAAGACAAAGGCCGGGGGTTATTATTACCACACCACAGAAAATTTCCCCTTTGTGCTGGGTTGCTATCGGGGTACACCAGCACTAGCGAACTACGTCCGCAACCAGCAAGGCACCAAATCAAAGAATGACAGAAGAGGTGGAAGGGGCAGTGACTCAATGCTCCAATATTGCGAAGTAGATCGCAAAAAATATTGCTCCGATATGCCACCCAGTAGAGAGATGATGCAATGTATGATGCGTAACCAGAATAAATTTAGTACCCAATGCAGACAAGCATTGCAAAATCATCGACCATCAGGCCGATGACAGAAAGTAGGCTATGCTCTTTTCTTATAACTTATACGACAAAAAATGAAAATCTGGGTGGATGCAGACGCTTGCCCTAAAGCGGTCAAAGAAATCTTATATCGTGTTGCGGAGAGGACAGAAATATTCGTAACCTTGGTTGCCAATTCGCCATTACATCTGCCCTCCTCTTCTTTTATTAATTTGATTCAAGTTGGTTCTGGAGCAGATATCGCTGATGACGAGATAGCAGATAAATGCGAAGCAGGAGATTTAATCATCACTGCAGATATTCCGCTTGCAGCGCGTGTTGTGGAAAAAGGGGCTCAGGCTCTTGATCCACGTGGAACGGTTTACGATAAAAACAATATCGGGCAAGTGTTGAGTATGCGGAATTTCATGGATGAGTTAAGAGGAAGCGGAGTAGAAACCGGCGGTCCAAGTGGATTCGGCCAGAAAGAGAAGTTCAAGTTCGCAAATGCGCTGGATAAATTCATCGCGCAAAGGTAAACAGGTTTTACCGCTTGAAAATATTGCGTACCGGAGAATCTGTTTTTATCTATTAGGAGGCTTACTTTATATTTTCTCTAACCATTCTCGGGCAAGGCCTATAGCGGTGATGATCTGACCCGGTTGCATTTTCTTTTCTATGATGTCAGCATTTTTTTTGCCTGTCGCATTGCCGTTGACCCCTGCAATATTGAACCATTTATGCGCTTCAATATAGTTTTGTTCCACCCCAAGGCCTTTCTCATACATTAAGCCGAGATTAGACTGAGCACCAGAAATTCGCTGCTCCGCCGATAGCTGATACCACTTAACCGCATCCTTATCATCCTTTGGAACGCCTTCTCCTCGGCTGCACATCAGTCCGAGATTGTATTGTGCTTGACCATAGCCTTGTTCAGCAGCCCGTTTGAACCACCAGGCCGCTTCGAAGAGATCTTTTTGCACTCCCTGTCCTTGCCTATACATCACGCCAAGATTGTGTTGAGCCTGGGCCAACCCTTGCTCTGCTGCAAGGCGATACCATTTTACTGCTTCACTAAAATTCTGTTCTACCCCCTGTCCCTTCCCATACATCAGCCCCAAATTGGTTTGGGCTTCGGCGAACCCTTGCTCGGCTGCGAGAAGATACCATTTAATCGCTACCTGATCGTCTTGGGGGATTTCTTTGCCAAGGCTATACATCAGAGCAAGGTTATACTGCGCTTCCGCCGCACCTTCTTCGGCCAACTGTTTCCACTCATCAAAATTCATATCACCACCCAATTCAAATTATTTTCGGATCCCTAGATCCGAATAGAATGATTGCCGTGCCGACTATGCAAATCGCCGCACCTAAAATATCCCATTTGTCAGGACGTTGGCCTTCAATAATCCAAAGCCACAATAGAGAGGCGAATATATAGACACCACCATAGGCCGCAAATGCTCTACCGGCAAACAAAGATTCAATACGGGTAAGCAAAAGAGCAAAAGCAATCAAGGAAACGATTCCCGGAAAAACCCAATAGATTGTTTTGCCCAACCGCAACCACGCCCAAAAAGCAAAACAGCCACCAATTTCAGCAAGCGCTGCTGAAATATAATAGACGAGAGAAATCATGCTTTCCTCTAATTATAAAAATAGTGCCCCCTCATGCTACACGGATTTGCAAAAGTCCTCAATAAGAGGAGGATTAATAGAAAAGTGAAAATTCAAAAATTTTATACATCCTGCAACCTTTTTTATAACTTGAATCCCCTATCTCTCTATCCCTTTTTATTCCCCGATTAAAAAATATCGTTTTATTTTCAATGCTTTAACGCATGCTAGATACATTTTTTTCATATTGGTATATAGATTTCAAAATAAGTGTACCGAGTAAAGCCTGCAAGGCATACCAGCGAATGATTCCTCGGTCACTGGCCGCAAAGATTCTCCGCCCCTCCCCCATCAATATTTATCTATAAGGTTTGAAATGAAAATCAACGCAAAGGCAATCATCAAAGACGATTTAAACTGGTTTTTAGAAAAAATGAGTGGGATTCAAGCGTTTTCTGTTCTTTCAGATAAAGAGCTTATGGAAATTGTCTCTCAAATGAAAGCATTTAAATTTAAGGAGGGTACAACGCTGGTGAATCACGGAGAATCTGCAAATCTGTTCTTCATTGTTCAGGAAGGCGAGGTGGAAGTTTCCGTGAAAAAATTTCTGTTCCGGGAAAAGAAAGTAGCTGTTCTTGGGTCTGGAGATTTTTTTGGAGAAAATGTTCTAGTGACGAACTCGAAACGATCCGCTACTATCACCACTACAACCGATACCACCTGTTTTGTTGAAACCCAGATTTAAATCTATGCTCAGTCAAAATCCACTTTTTAAGGAGAATATAAAAGCTGTTTTCTCAAGACGAAAACTGCAATTGAAGAAGGCCTAAAGTCCGCTCACCGAATTTCACTACATTTTATTACAAAAAATTTATCACCAAAAATTTCGATGGTGTAGCCCCCCTTTTCAGCCATAACGGATAGTGTTTTATTGCAAAAAAAGCTCATATGCGTGGGGTCATCCTTACACCACCACTCTTTAAATTGCTCGGCAGCATCGGGCAAGTCGACAAAGGGATTAGTCAGTCGCGTTGAGAAAACAATTACCCCCTCCGGTTTTAAAACTTTTTCTATTTCCTGCAGTTCTTCCCATACATTGGGCAAATGCTCGATGACTTCGATGGCAAAAACAGCATCGAACAAAAAAGGATAGCTCTGGTCTTTCAAGTAACCATCGGTCATCGGCTCAAGGGCTATAACCCGGTAACCACGGCGTTGCAACTCTTGCGCTAATTCTCCTGAACCGGAACCAAAGTCGAGAATTTTATGATTATACGGCAATATCCCGTAATTCTCTATATGGGAAATGAGACTCGTGGCTTGGTTGTCCCAAAAATCGGGATCGGTGGTCTGCCATTGGGTTTTGTAATGATTTTCTTCGAGGGCTTTTTGGGGAAGATCATTGGTAAAAATCAGCGTGCAGTTAGAACATTTGAAGAAGGTGCGCGCATAGCGATAAAAAAACGTGGAGGGGAATTTACTGGCTATTATTGGTTTTCTGCTTGGCGTTGGGCTATTTTAAGATTTATTTGTGCTTGAGTTAAGTCCGGTTGAACTTTTAATGCCACTTGGTAATGGATAATTGCTTCCTGTGGATTTTTGTTTTTAAAAAGAGCGTTTGCAAGACTTAGATGCGCATTCGCGTTTTGAGGTTGCATATCGATGCTCGTTTTAAATTGTGAGATAGCTTTGTCAAACTCACCTATTTCATTCCACGAAATCCCCAGATTAATATGGGCTTCAACATAATCGGGGTTTAATTCAATAGCGGTCAAATATTGAGCCATGGCATCTTTAAGTTTTCCCTGGGCTGCTAGGGTATTTTCCAGATCGTTATAAGCTACGGCATAGTCCGGCAGCAATCTTATGGCGCTCCTGAAATGAGTTTCTGCTTTTTCAAAGTCTCCGATTCTTGCCAACGAATTGCCAAGAAAATAATGCGCCAGAACATAGCTAGGATTAAGTTTTACCGCCTCCTTGAATTTTCTAATAGCTACACTCAGGTTTCTATCGTTTAGACTTGAGATCCCGAGATTGAACACACCTTCAGCATACTCAGTATTGAGGAGTTGCCCCCAATATTCCCTAAAAATCTCTGCATCTCCCAGATTTTTAACTTTTACGTACCGTATCAAAGGAGGAACGGTTGGTAAGGAGCTTATTCATGCCCTTTCTGGATATACCTTCTGGAGAGCTAAGAAAAAATTCCAGCGATGGGTTATTGTCTGTGATCATACTTTGATTCGAGGACAATTTTTGCAATTAATTTTTAAAAACCAAATGCTCCCCAAAAATGCAAATGGGTTTTCAAATCCAATTTTTCGCATTACCTCGTTAGTCGCAGGATTTTTCAAGCGTCTTTCAATTTCCCTGTAGTCCAAATTTATTGGGTCGTTTGAACCTATTAGAATCTACTCTTTTTTACGGGATACCAACTCATCACATATGGAAAACTCTCAAGAAAAGTTTAAAAGTGCTCGTATATATGAGTTTCAGTCTGGCTATGTAAAGGAATCCACTGGCTGACAATTCCACCTGGTTTCAAAGCCTTTCTAGTTAATTCATAATATTCCGGGGTATAACGGTTAACGGCTCCTGCATTGGTTGGCGGAGGGGGCTCGGCGGTGATAACATCATAGGTTTTTTGTGTTGTTAAAAGGTGACTCCTTCCATCCTGAACAATTTTATGAATTTTTGGGTTGCTGGCAGCATCATAATTTATATCGCTAAAATTTTTTGCAGCACGAAACACGCCGGGAGAAATGTCCACCACATCGACAGAATTGATTCCAGGGTAAACTCCTGCTGCCCCTGAAGTTAGGCCAGTCCCAAAACAAATTACCAGGACATCTTTCGGGTTCTCAGTAAGCAATAGAAGAATATAGGACAACAGGGTCATATATTTTCGCGAATCCATATGACTGGCTGACATATTGACCCCATTCAAAATTAGACTTTTGCGCTTTACACCGGAATTGGCATCGTCGTCATTGAAGACCGCAACGGTGGTCGTTAAACCTTCATCCAGATAAATCAATTTTTCAGGTTTTTTTACCTAAGGAATTACGCATAAAAATACTTCTTAATAGATCATCTGGCATAGCAAGGAGCATAAAGACTAACAACCCAGATACGAAAACGGCCACACCTTTTCTAAATAATCCGGAAAAATAAGTTGAGGTCGCGAAAAGAAGTATTCCTGTCAAAAGATTTAACATTGCTAAAAACGTCAGAGTTTGTTGAGATCCAAAGCTTGGTAAAAGCAAGTAGCCTCCTACCAGAGAACCCAAAATCCCCCCAAGGTATTAATTCCATAAATGGTCCCCAAAGAGTTTCCTATGTTTTCCGATCCTAGTGCAAAAAGGTGGGTCAAAACAGGAAAACTCGTTCCAAATAAGATTGTAGGAACGAACATTAAAGCGGAGGCGTTTCTCATATCAATCCAAAATTCAGTGATAGGACTGTCTAGCCTGAGAGGCCGTATAAAAGAAGAGAGAATCCAACTGGATTGATAAATACTGAATAACAGGTAAAAGCCGATTCCAAACTGAAACAGGATTAAAAGGAAGCGAAAATCAAAGTTTCTTAAAAAAAAAGGAACAATTAATAAACCGCCTACCGTGATCCCGAAAATAAAATTGGCTAGCATAAGGCTAAAAGAATAAACCTTACTGCCATGCTAAATACCAAAATTCTTGTCCAAACCATCTCATAAGCCAAGGCGGTAAAACCGCAAAAAAACTTGTGGCAACCCAGATGATATTTTCTTTTTCGATTTGAAGGGAAAGCGGCTCCAAAAGTATTAATGGAATATAAATAATCTACTTGTTTTCCGGTATGAGTATTTTCTGTTACAAAATACTTGGCCATTATGGGAAGGGTGGCTCCCATCAAAGTTGTAAGGATCAATACTAGAGAAAACGCTAAAACTGATTTCAGCAAACCTGCTTGGAATAACAAATCAGGCAACCATTGATAAAACCAAGAGTAAATTGGAGAAAATTTTTAAAATAGGAGGGAAAGAAATGCCGCCGATAGACCAATCAGGAGTTCTATTTTTCCGTATATCAGCAATGGTTTTCCAGTTTTATCGATGGTGGTTCTCCATAAATAGCTGCCACCCCAAACCCGCGATGAAAGTCGACAAAACCACAGACACAGAGTAAATGGTATGTCCGAAAACCAGAGTCAACATCCTGGTCCAGACAACTTGGTAAATTAAACCGGAAATTCCCGAGAAAAAAATAAAAAATAAATCCAGGAAAATTGCTTCAACTCGAGGTGAACCAAGTTTTTTTTTGTGATTTTTTTTTCATTTTAAATTTAATTTAATGTAAAGAGTGTAGAGAGAAATTTGCAAATTCGACAGGAACGATCTGATCCAATCGATTGATTCATAAACCAGGGGTCTTTATTTATCTATTCCACAAAAAGATGGCAGGATCACTTGGATGTGCATTTGGCTTCGAGTTCTTCGAGATTTACATTTGAAGTAGAGACCAAATTTATATTGGTTTCACATGTTTAGCCTTTATGTAAATTTCCCCATCTGAATCGACGCGTAAAACCATTGGGTTGGCATTATGCTGGCCGACTGCAGAAAAATCTTTTCTCTTACTCTCGGTCACGGTTATTTTTATAAATGTGCTCTTTGAGCTATACAGTTTGTCGACAATTTCTTGAGTGCAGGCATATTGCTAACCCTTTTGATACCAATAGACTGTACAACCCATATAGACCTGATCCAGTATCCCTAAAACGGCAGGCACTGCTTTGCTACTGTCACCCTTATCAGACTCTTTAGGGAGGATCGCCCAGATAAGGAATATCACCGCCACAATTATTGAAAGGATGGTGGCCGGCGATTTTTTCGTTTTTGGAGCTTTGACAGGTGGTTTTTTTCGGTCCTTTTTTTCTGCGCGTTCTAGAAACTCCTTCTTCTCTATCTCTCTGAGCCATTGCTATAGGTCCTGAATAAAAAATTGAGTGCATTTATGGATTTTCAGTTACCTCATAAGATTCCGCAGAGTCTTCATCCGCAGCGGAACCGCTATCGCTTGATTCAGGACTAGACCACTCTTCGTCCAGAAAGCGGTCGGTCATGGTGTGCAGGTCTTTTTTATTTTTCTGCATTTTTTTTAACAGAATCTTTGTTTCTTCATCCTGAAACAGGTCGTTGAGGTCTTTATCCTCATCTGGAAAAACTTCGTTGAGATCAATTTCATTTGGGAAGGGAAGATAGTTTTGCGGCTTGAAGATTTTTTCTTCAACGCTTTCACCTTCTTCAACAACGTTGTTCTCTTTGTTTGATGATTCGGGGGGTGTTTCGTTCATTTCGAGGACTCCAAAAAAATTCTAAATTTCATAGTACTTAAAAAACTATATATCTGCAATACCTCTCTTAATCCGAGAAGGTTAAAATCAAAAGTACTAATTCAATACTTGGAGATACTCAAAGTGAATAAAGCCCTATTTATACTTTTCACTATGTTTTTTTTATCAGGCGGAGCGTCATCTCCGATTGCAGACGAAGGGCACAAACCCTATGTCGGTTCGCAAGCTTTGGAACTCAAGAAACAACTAGCGGGAAACTGGGAAGGGGAGGGGGATTTTGGGAAAGGCATTGAAAAAGTAAAAGCCAATTACAGACTGACTTCCGCCAACAGTACGATTATAGAAACTTTTCATATGGGTATACCGCATGAGATGGTTTCGGTCTACCACAACGATAAAAACAAAAAACTGACGATGACTCATTATTGTGCAGTGGCAAACCAACCCAAGCTCGTTCTAACGGGATTGGGCGATAATAAGATGACCATGGATCTTTCTTCAGACAGTGATATCGATGTGGCCCATGAGATGCATATTCACTCTTTCACCGTTGATTTTGAAGGACCCCATAAGATAACTCAACAGTGGACCAGCTATGCAGAAGGCAAAAAAGCGCAGGTTGTAAAAGTTTCCTTTATTCGGAACAAATAAAACGAATAGTGCCCTGGACCAGATTCTGCAATAGAAAGTATTAGTGAACCCACAGTAAGAAGCCCAATCAACTTTTGCCCGCCTTACGGGCATCAAGCTATTGCCCCCGACCGTAAAGGCCGGTTAGAAACGGGCGAGCCAGATGCCAAGGAAGAGAGTTATGGTCATCAATGCCAAAGTCATACGACTGAGGCTGATCATTTTTTTCAGGGTTGCGGGAACAAGTTTTTTATTTTTCGGATTGAGATCGAGATCGGAGATTTGAACTCTCAGCGAAAATGCCAGATACATGCTGAGAAAAAACACCGCTATCGCGAATAGCATTTTTATGCCGAATAAATTGTAGTAGCCCGGTTTGAGTCCTGTTTGTGATGTGTAATTCACTAACAGAAAATAGACTCCAGAACCAACCAGAATGAGCAAGCAAGCGAACACTGTCGGCGCAAGCATGTCGAGTATTTTATAAGACGGCGAATTTTCGTCACGCCCTTTCTGATCTTTTTCTGCAGTTGGGAGGTAAATGAGTAGACTGTATATAGAGGCGCCGATGGCGATGGCTGCCGCCATAAGATGTATGAAAATGATAATATTGTTTTGCATTATTTTTCGGTTTACGCCTCTGTGTTCAAATTGGAATAGTGAAAAAATATCAACCCTCCCCTTAAAACAATTCGTCCCCTCTCATGAGGGAAGGCAAGGCGTAGCCGAGGTGTGGGTTTAAAACAGCCTTCTTTTTTATTATGAATATATGACTAACGAGTTTTTTCAAGATAGTTGAGTAGCAGACGCACTCCGAATCCGGATGCGCCTTTGTTCGTGTAGGGCCTATCGAACCCCCATGCGGTACCCGCAATATCGATATGCGTCCACGGCTGATCACCTGCGAAAGGTTTGAGAAAAGCGGCTCCCATGGTAGTCCCAGCACCCACACCGGGGGACGCGATGTTTTTTAGATCAGCAATATCGCTTGTCACGGCTTTTTCATGCTCTTCCCAGAGTGGCAATTCCCAAACACGTTCTCCTGTGGCTTCGCCCGCATCTTTTAGTTTTTGTATCATAGTAGGATTATTGCCGATAACAGCGGCGGCCTGATGACCCAGCGCATGCAGTACGGCTCCTGTCAGGGTTGCGAGGTCGATCACTTCTTTGGGTTTATAGCGTTGTGCATAAGTTAGGGCATCGGCGAGTACCAGTCGGCCTTCGGCATCGGTGTTGAGCACTTCTATAGTTTTGCCGGACATGCTTTTTAAAATGTCACCTGGCTTGATGGCCGACCCGCTCGGCATATTTTCTGCTGCAGCAACGATACCGACAACGTTCATTTTGAGTTTCAAGTTGGCTATCAGTTCCAGGGTGGCCAAAGTGGTCGCAGCACCGGACATATCCATTTTCATCTCGTCCATGCCCCCACCAGGTTTTAGAGAGATGCCGCCGGTATCAAAGGTGATGCCTTTTCCTACGATAACGGTAGGGGCATTCTTTTTTGCCGCTCCATTATATTCAAGAACAATGAGCGCCGGAGGCTCATCACTACCTTGTGCCACTCCGAGCAAAGACCCCATCCCCAGTTTTTTCATTTCCTTTTTGCCCAGCACTTTGCAGGTGATTTTATTTTTGCGGGCCAATTTTTTTGCATGTTCGGCCAGATAGGTCGGCGTTACGGTATTGCCGGGATGTGAGACTAGGTCGCGCGCGATGTGTACGGCATTGACTATTTTTTCAGCGCGGGCAATAGATTTCTCAATGGTTGTCTGCTCTGCTTTCGATGTGAGGAGCGTCAGTTTTTCCATCCGAGCTGGCGGGTCATCTTCATCTTTGGATTTATAGTTGTCAAAATGATAGAGGGCGAGTCCTGCGCCTTCGGTAACAGCTCCTGCCAATTCGCCATAGAGTCCACCTTTGCCGAGAGACTCGAAATTACTTAAATCTACAGCTACAGATTTAAATTTTGATTTCTCTAACACTTTTACGGCGGTAGCTGCAGCCTGACAGATTTTTTCGGCGGTCACTTCTTTGGCTTTGCCGATACCGAGCAACAAAATATTGGATGCTTTCCCGGTGCTGTTAAGCAAAAGGGTTTGGTTCGGTTTGCCGGAGAAGCGTTTATTTTTAAACGCTGCACTAATCGCACCTTGCAAATTGTCATCGATTTCTTTTAACAAGCCGATCGGCTGTTTTATTTCCAGGCAAGGAAGAATCAAGCATTCAGTTTTGTGGTTCAGAGCTGGATCAGTTTTCTGGTTTATTTTTATCATGACTGCCTTTAAAAAGGTGCGGTTGGAATAGTGTAAAATTAGGAGTTTATATTTATGACTTACCGCAATCAACCTGAATTTTGGGTTACGAGTAGTAGTTGGTTCGTTTGCAGGCATTGCTTACCCTGTTCAGCGCCTCAATACTTTTTTAATGATTGAATTTTAAGAAGTTGGAGCTCTTGGGTTCTTCCTGAGGTTGCTTTGACAGGCTTTTGCAGTATATCTGTTAGTGGTTTGTAAACAGAGGACTTATCAGGAGTCAAAAACCTTTTAAATTCAGCCTCTCGGGAAATATTGACAATCGGCAGGCAGGTCACTAAAATGGCTGGGATTTTCATCCAATTTATGAGAAATTGTTTTACTCGCTGGTTTTGCAGTTTGGAAACGAGGCGGGGATTTTATAATATTTAGATTATCAAATTTTTCGAATAGCGGGAGATCGTTCATGCAAGTCGTCGAAGACCAACAAGATCAGGCTGTCGAAGCAAAACAAGGCCAGATAAAAATAACCGTTTGTTTGAGCCTGAGTGGCATCGCTGAAGGCGGCGAAGAGGTCTATAAAGAATTTCAGAAACAAATTTCTGAAATGGAGGCCAACGCTGCATTGGGTGAGCGTAAATGCGAGATGAGCCAGGTGGGTTGCCGAGGTTATTGTAGCCGCGACGTGCTGGTCGATGTTTATATTCCCGGTGAAGAGCGGGTGACCTATGAAAAGGTCAAACCAGCAATGGTCAAAAACATTTTGAACGACCATATTGTAGGTGGAAAACCATTCAAGAAAGCGGCAGCTAAAGCAGATTATTACGAGACGCTGAAAAAACAGCCGCGAGTCGCTCTCGCACATGGTGGCTCGATCGACCCTGAAAATATTGACGACTATATTCAAGTCGGTGGCTATGATTCATTGAAAAAGATATTGAGCACCATGAAACCAGAAGAGGTAATCGAGGAAGTTAAGAAATCTGGTTTACGTGGAAAAGGCGGCGGTGGGTTTGTCACGGCCACCAAATGGGAAAAAGCTCGTAACGCTCCGACCGATGAAAAAGGCACGCGATATATCATGGTCAACGGCGACGAAGGTAACCCAGCCTCCTATATGGATCGTAGCGTTATGGAAGGAGCTTCGCATCAGGTTCTAGAAGGCCTGTTGATTGGTGCATATGCCATTGGTGCAACAGAAGGAATTATCTACACCCGCTCAGATTACTCCATTGCCGTGAGGCGATTAAACAAAGCTATCGAGCAGGCAAGAGAAAGAGGGTTTCTCGGCGACAATATCTTAGGCTCAGGATTCAGCATCAACGTTCGTGTGCATGAAGGGCTTGAAGCTTTTATCGGCGGTGAGTCAACAGCACTGATGCAGTCGGTGGAAGGCAAGCGCCCTTTCCCGAAAGCGCAACCACCTCATTCTTCACAGCAGGGGTTGTGGGGCAAACCAACAGTACTGAACAACGCCGAAACCTGGGCCACGGTTCCTAAAATTATTGAAAAAGGGGCTGACTGGTATGCTGGTATGGGTAATGACAACGCTAATGGCTGTAAGGTGTGGGCTATTTCAGGAAACATCAAATACAACGGTTTGATGGAACTGGACATGAAAACCACATTCCGCGAAGCCATCGATGATTATTGCGGCGGCATTCAAAAGAAAAAAGCCCTCAAAGTTATTCATGTTGGCGGTGTCACCGGCGGTTTTCTACCTCCGGAATTAGCAGATACTCCGACCGACTACGAAAGCCTGCTGGAAGTGGGTGTATTGATGGGGCAAGCCAGTTTTGCTGCTTATGACGATTCGGCTTGTGTTATTGATTTGGCAAAATTTTCTATTGGATTCAACGAAGGCGAGACTTGCGGTAAATGTACGCCGTGCCGCATCGGCTTGACGTTGATCCGACAAAAACTGGACGACATATCTGAAGGTCGCGGCAAGATGGAAGACCTCGACAAACTCCAGGAGTTGTGCGAAGAGATCAGTCAGACCTCTCTTTGCGGATTGGGCGAGACTGCACCAAAAGCAATCTTGACCGGATTAAAATATTTCCGCAAGGAATATGAAAGACATATTGTCGATCAGGTTTGCGATGCTGCACGTTGCACAGGGCTATACCGTTACTTCGTCAAGGAAGATGATTGTGTGGCTTGTGGAGCCTGCATCAAGCCTTGTCCTACCGGTGCTATTACTGGTGGAACTCGAAAAGTCGCAGCTCATATTGATATGGATTTATGCATCAACTGCAATGCCTGCTACCAGGCCTGTGGTTTTCTGGCCATCGAATAGATTTAAACAAGAATTATTCGCCCACAAGGGACTTCCCCTTGTGGGCTTTTTTGTTTTTCTTCCCTTTCTTTTTTCCTCTTCTGATAACAACCGTGATCCTTTATTTTTCAGGCAAAAGGTTTTAGAATGCAGACAATGAAAATCGCGATCATTCATGACTGGCTTACGGGAATGCGAGGCGGCGAAAAATGCCTTGAGGTTTTATGTAAGCTATATCCTTCTGCAGAGATATTCACGCTACTCCATATCCCAGGAAAAGTTTCTCCTGTTATAGAATCGCATCGCATCCACACTTCGTTTATTCAAAATCTTCCATTCGCAAAATCAAAATACCGTTATTACCTTCCGCTAATGCCTTTTGCTATCGAGACATTTGATTTAAAGGAATATGACCTGATTTTGAGCAGCAGTCATTGTGTTGCAAAAAGCGTCAAGCCGGGTCCGAATAGCCTGCATATTTGTTACTGCCATACTCCCATGCGTTATATATGGGATCAATTTGATCAATATTTTGGAAGAGAAAAATCCAACTGGCTTATAACAAATGCAATGAAACTAATTAGACCCTGGCTACAACGCTGGGATGTTAGAACGAGCCGTAGAGTAAATAATTTTATTGCAAACTCTCGGCATGTGCAAAAACGGATCAAAAAATATTACAAACAAGAAGCCGCTATTATCCATCCGCCCGTGGATACGGGATTGTTCACACCGGATGAAAGTGAAGTAAAAGAAGATTATTTTTTAATTGTTTCAGCATTCGCACCCTATAAACGTTTAGATTTAGCGGTAGATGCATTCAACCAATTGAACCTACCTTTTTTTGTAATTGGCGAGGGGCAAGATGCTAAACGCTTGAAGAAAATGGCAAAGCCTAATATTCATTTCGAAGGCTGGTTGGATAATTCGCAGATACGCTCACATTTTGCACGTTGCCGGGCTTTTATTTTTTGTGGCGAAGAAGACTTTGGCATCACCCTTTTGGAAGCCCAAGCCATGGGGCGCCCTGTAATTGCTTTAGCGCGAGGTGGGGCGCTGGAAACCGTTGTTCCCGATAGTCAGAACTGGAAACCCGAAACGGAAATTGACAGAAGCTCGACATCACAACCAACCGGGGTTTTCTTTTATGAGCAAACGCCTGAAGCTTTGATAAAAGCCATTCAACATTTCGAATCGATCGAATCTCAGTTTGATGCAGTTGCGATTCGCGCACACGCTCAGCAGTTTGATGTTTCTGTTTACACAGAAAGAATGAAAAATTTCATCGAAGAAAAACTTGCGAGCCACTCCCGCTAGCGTGATTCAAGGATCGTTGTCCAAGCATAGATTAAGGGGGATAATCTTAATAATATGTTAATAGGTTTACTATTATGGGTGAGTAATAAATATAATTTAGGTGTTCGCTTATCGACCCAGGCTGTGTGAAAACGTAAAGTACAGATATTTTTTAAGTGACAGTTATCTCATTTATTTTTAATTCCAGATTAAGTTATTTTGAGCCTTCGGCAGGTATCACTTTAAACCCCATCTTGAGCGAGTTTATCTCATCAACAAATACGTCAATAACTCTGACAGGATTATCTTCTGCTATATAATCTTCAAACTGGTCGAGGAACAGGGTTCATTGCTGCCGACTTGCACCTTCAACAAAACGCTTCATTATGTCCTCGCCTCTATTACGATAACAATGCAAAAATATAACATCGCTTAATAATATTGACGACTCTGTATTTTTACATAGTCTGGGTCGAAAGAGGGCATAAGGTAAATTCTCCAAGCTGAATCATCGCATAAGGAATATTGGTTTTTTGTGTCGAGCGAGATAGGTTTTGTATGGAATTTCTTCTTTTTAAATTTGTTTCGCGCCTAGTGGACTTCCATCAATTCGACATCAAAAACTAAAGTGGCATTGGGTGGAATTGCACCGCCGGCACCACGTGTGCCATAACCCAAAGAGGATGGAATGATTAATGTCCGTTGCCCTCCAACTTTCATGCCTTGCACGCCTTGATCCCAACCTTTGATGACCTGCCCTGCCCCGAGTTTGAATTTGAAGTTGCCCGGACGATCACGGGAACTATCAAACTTTTTTCCTTTATTCTCTAGGCAGCTAAGCACGCGTTCCTTGCTAACGAATTGTGGGAGTTCACGACACTCTTTTGGAGCAGATTTATCAAACAGCCAACCAGTATAATGGACATTCACAATCTTACCTGAAATTGCTTCTTCTCCTGATCCAATTTTCACATCAAATTTAGTCAATTTTCCCTCATAAGCACTCGCATGAGTAGCCAGAATAAGACCATATATAAATATGCTTAATACAGAAAAAAATTTCATTACAGACATTGTGACCTCAAAAAATAAATTTAGTAATTTAAATATCATTATATATTACCTCACCTATTCGATAAAAAAGAATGAAGTTGATCTTTTTATATTTATGCAAGATTCTCTGTGAAAAGGAAATCTTTGAATAGCCTGTCATTCTGGCTAGCAGTCGAAAGGGGGCATAAAGAATATTTTTTGTGCCGAGCGAGATTAATTTTGCAGGGGATTTCTATTGTTTAAATCTGCCTTAACTTCTAGTCGGGCAAATCTTGTTTGAGTGCATTTCCATATCCTACAAGCTCCACATAGCCTTTTCCGGTTACTGGTTTTCCATTCATAGTTCCTTTTATTGAGACACTACCTTCCCAATAGGAGCCTGAGATAGATCTCAGGTTATAAAGTTCCTGATCTGAAAAATCGGGCGTGACTCGTAAATGAGTATTGGATTCGGATAAGTTGATTTCCCAAATTGCGGGGTAGGTGGCTCCGGTGTGTTCGCTGGTCCAAGAACTTTTTGGGGAGATGGAAAAGTTTGAAATCTTTCGAGAGCTTTCGTCTGCAGAAATAAGCGTGCCGCTGGAATGGGGATCGATCCCGCCATCTTTTTGTCGCAACTGGTAGAGCATGATTTCGGTTTGATTGTCGAACTTGAGCGAAAACCAGTCCCACCCTACAAGCTTAGGGTTTAGAGGATTGCTGGAAAACTCTCGGTCCATCCAACTGTTTCCTGTCACCTTAAACTCTTCTCCTTTAATGAAAAGGGAGCCTTCTGTTTTAATTCGGGTGAAGGAAAAATAATGCGAAGCATTTCCTTTGTCGCTTCCTTTAATACTAATACCGTTTTCCCCATGAAAAACTCTCTTCTTTATGGGTATTAGGTTGAGTTCAATTCCTGTCTCGTTCTCTTGAGCTTTTATTTTTTGTGTATTTCCATCAGCAGTCAAACTCCAATCAGAATTCCATACTTTAAAGCGGTCAGATTCGGCGCCGGCATTATTGATTCCTTTTCTATTGATACGTTCGAAGAAATGAAATTTTTTATTGTGAATATCTGAAACTGTCATGTGGGAAAAATAGATTTGATCCACTTTCCATTTTGAAGCGTTTTCTATAGGGCTATCTCCTTCAAGTCCCACCCGGAAAAAGGTGAGCTGGTAACCGAATTGTCGTCCATTTTCACTTTGCAGGTTTCCGGTGTAATACCACCATTCTATGCGAAAGGCATCATGAGAATAATTATCGCGCGGGAATTGGTAATTGTAGCCAGGCAGGGCTTCTTGAAATTTTGGCGAGTATGGAATTTTGGTCTGGCCATGAGCCAAACTGGTAACCAGTATCAGTGAGAGTAGGAATAAAGTCAGACGATAGGGCATGAGGGTCTCAAGGTTTTCCGTAAAATTACCGTCAAGGTTGAAGGGCGTAATAATTCTAAATTATGATTATTCTCTTTCTAGAGGCTAGCAGAGAGATCGCGAAAATTCAATCGGGCTTCTGTCTGGTTTTGCATATTAATAAGGTTTATACTGGCCCGGATTTGCAAGATTTGCAAGATTAGTAAGGTTTTTTAATGCCCTTTTTCATTTTTTAAATTTTATAAACCCTCCAAGAGACCTATTGGTCAAATCATAATCAATGCGTATTGGCGTAACAGGGGCTTCAGGGTTTATTGGCTCACACCTTACTGGTGCGCTAAAGAAACATGGCAAAGTGATTGCCTTATCTCGTGGCAAGTCGCTTCCTTCATTGGAAGACTTAAAATCTTTTGTTCCTGGGGTTGAATTGTTTTTTCATCTGGGAGGGGTGAACCGAGGGACAGATGAGGCGATCTTGACAGGAAACGTTACTGGAACTTTGCGTTTGCTCGAGGCAATTCGAAAATATGGAGAACCTTCTGCGCGGATTTTATTTGCTTCTTCCGCTCAGGTCTATCGCTTAAAAAACCGTGTGGAAAAAATTTCAGAAACAAGTTCATTGCAGCCAGAGTCCGTTTATGGGGTCAGTAAAAAATCGGCAGAAGATTTGATTCGTATATCAGGTCTTCCGTACACAATTTTAAGGTTGGCAAATGTGTATGGACCTGGATGCCGTCCTGAGTACAATTCTGTTGTGGCGACTTTATGTCAACGCGCGAAAAAAAAACTGCCTTTGAAAATAAACGGGCAGGGCAAACAGAACCGCGATTTTATTTATATCGACGATGTTGTGCGAGCCTTTGTGATGGCAGGGTTTAGTGGAAAACCTTTGACGGGAAAAACTTATAATATAAGCTCGGGACAGATGACTTCTTTGGTGAAAGTTGTAAATACCATAAAAGGGTTCGAGAAGAGTGTGAAGGTGGAGTTTAAGCCTGGGGTCGAAGATAAAATATCTTATTGTTGTGATGCAAGTAGATATAAACGCAAGTATGGCTGGAAACCCAAGACATCTCTTTTGCAGGGTATAGAAAAATCCCTGAAATATATTGGAAAAAGAAAATGAAGAATATAGAAATCCAGGATCTTGACAAAAAATCGGATGAAAGAGGTTGGCTGATTGAAGTTCTGGGAGGGGAATTACCCGAAGGTTGTAAGGAGTTTGGCCAGCTTCATGTTTCCGTTGCCTACCCCGGAAAGGTTCGAGGGAACCATTATCATACTCGTAAGGTGGAATGGTTTTGTGTGCCGATGGGTACCGGTCTGTTATTGTTAAAAGATCGGGAAACCGGTGAGACTCGTGAAGTGATGATGGGGGTCAACGATTTGAAAACTATTAAAATCGAACCGGGTGCCATTCACGCCATCAAGAATATTGGTGAAGGTGATATGGTGTTGTTGGTGTATTCAAGTGAAACATTTGACCCGAAAGACCCAGATACTTATTATGAAAAGATATTGGAATAAATTTCACAGTTTGATCTTTCATTCGTGCAAATAAAATTCAAAGCAGCTTTTTTCAAAGTTAATCCCGACCAGATAGACCTATTGAATGAAAATTACCTTTATCCTCAGCCAATATAAAAGAATAAGCGGTGGTAACCGTGCCTTGTTTGAATATATTAATCGATTGAAAAAAATGGACCATTCGGTGCGCTTGTTTGTAGTAGCCAAGCCCGCGAGATGGTATCGAATTGATCACTGGCCTAGGATATTTAACAAAAAGGTTACGGTTTTAGCTCCAGAAACTATTGATTGGATAGATAACAAAGTCCCCATTGAACTTCTTTCTGTGAATCATGAAAGCTTGATTCCCGATTCTGATATTTTGCTGGCAACTGCCTGGCAAACTGCCAATTTTTCCGCTTTATTGCCTGAAAGCAAAGGGGGAAAGTTTTATTTTGTCCAGCATCACGAGAGCCTTTGGACTAGGGAAAAAGGTAAGGCGCAAGCAACTTATCATATGCCTTTCAAGAAAATGGTGATTTCAACCTGGCTGAAAGTTATTCTTAAGGAGCAATACCAGCAGGAGGCGGAGGTTCTTGTGACTCCCGTGAATCAAGAATCTTTTTATAAAGAGGATAAGAATGAAGATGCAGTTTCGCGGGTGTGCATGCTTCACCATGATTATGATTGGAAAGGTTATAAAGATGCGATAGAGGCGGTGAAAAAGGTACGTGCAGAAAACTGCAAGATTGAACTCGTGGTTTTTGGTGAAAAGCTAGAAAATCCAACCCCTTTATACGAGGAAGCAGGTTTTGAATTCGAATATCATTTCCGACCTACAGGGGAGACCCTCCGAAAAATTTACTCCTCTTGCGGTACCTTTTTGTGTTCAAGTTGGTATGAAGGTCTTGGGATGCCTGCTATGGAAGCGATGATGTGTGGCACGGCACTTGTAACTACGGATACAGGGGGCAGCCGTGATTATGCGCTGAATGAGGAAACGGCGTTGGTTTCGCCTATTAAGAATCCAGAAGCTCTTGCAAGAAACCTAATTCGGATTTTAACGGATGAGCCATTAAGGCTTCAATTGGCGGAAAAGGGATACCAAAAAATACAACAGTTTTCCTGGGATTCAAATTGTGAGCAGCTGGTCAAATGTTTTGAAAAGTCTCTTGACGATCGAAAATGACACGAAAATTTTCTAAAAAACAAATATACATTTTTACCGCGATACCTCTTTTGCTGTTTATTGGATTAATGGAATTGGGCGTGAGAACTTTTTGGGAATTTGAGCCTAACCGCGTTCTTTGTTACGATCCTATTATGGGTCGATCCTATTGTCCTGAAACAAAGGGCTTTCTAACAGAAAACAAAGTGAAGATGCATGTTGAGGTTAACGCTGATGGCTTACTGGGCAAAGCGTATCCAGTAAAGCGTATTCCAGGAATATTTCGCATTGCTGTGTTGGGCGATTCATTCACGTCAGCAGAAGCAGCAGTACCGGATAAAAAATTTGCGGGAGTTTGGGAAAAGAATTTATCCAGTAAAATCCCGGCGGGAGTTGAAGTGATCAACTTTGGTGTTGGAGGAACAGGTACCTGGCAACAGTCGCAAATGTTCCATATTAAAGCCCGAAAATATAAGCCGGACGTTACAGTGATAGCTTTTTGCTGGTGTAATGATGTCGGAAATAATATTGATAAATTCAAAAGCGGAGACATGAACCCGCTTTTGGATGAGTATAAAGTAGGGTGGTTAAAAGTTTTGCAGGCGAAACGTAAAAACTTTAATAAGTGGCTATGGAACAATAGTGCTTTGTACCAATTTACCCGAACCAAATATAACCATCTGGAACATTATTTTAAAAGAATGTTTTTACCTGACTATATGAAGAAGGTGCCTTCTCCTGATAAAAAAATACCCAAACCTGGCAATGCGGAGGTGGATAAAAAAAATACTCCAAAGTATCTCAAAGATACCGCATCTATTTTTGATGATTTATTTTTCTTTGACTCGGAAGGTTGGGAGTTGACGCGAAAACTATTTGTGAAGCTCAAACAGGAAGTCCTTAAAAATGGAGGAAACCTGGCAGTTATCCATTTTGGTGGGCATCATCAGTACCGTAATTTCCCTGTTTTACCAGTAAAACAGTTTGATGCGTTTTTGGAATCGGAGGATATTGCTCATTTTAATGCCTTTGATCTGTTTATCAAAATTGATGATGAATTTTTGTCGAAAAATTTTATTCCCAATGATGGTCATTTTAATGAAACCGGACATCGGCATTTCGCCGAATTTTCTACGAAATTTTTACTAGACCAGATAGAAAAAGCAGATAGTAATTTATAAATTTAAGTACTGCATCAACCCCCCTCTTCTAAAATATTCTTGAGATAAACAGCAAATGAAAAAAATTTCGGCTATTGTTGTTAACTGGAATGGAAAAGAAGTGCTCTCTGGATGTCTTAGATCTTTATTGAATCAGGATTACGAAGATGTCGAAATTCTGGTGGTCGATAATGGATCCGAAGATGGATCGCAGGCTTTAGTCAAAAAAGAGTTCCCTTCTGTCAAATTAGTTGAGAACGAAGCGAATCTGGGGTTCGGGCCAGCAGTGAACAAAGGGTTTGAGAAAGCTGAGGGAGATTGTTTTATTTTTTTGAATAATGATTTGGCGTTACAGCCGGATTGCCTCCGCCAGCTTGCAAAACTGTTAGATTCTGATCCAACCGTGGGGGCCGCAATCCCAAAAATTTTATATTATTCCTTGTCAGAAAAAAATGTTCCAAAAGAACCGGCAAGAATAAATTCGTATGGAGTGCTGATAAATTATACGGGCATTGCCTGCCCCAATTTAATTAATCAGTTTGATCAACCTGACCTACCCTTGACAGAGTCAGCGTGCGGAGGAATATTCATGCTCCCAAGAGAGGTCTATGAGAAAGTTGGAGGATTTGACGATGATTTATTTTTATATCACGAAGACCATGATCTTTCATGGAGAATCAGGATGATGGGATGGAAATTGATGGTGGTGCCGGATTCTGTTTGTTACCACCATTATAATTTTAATAAAGGCGTGCTTAAGTTTTATCGATCTGAAAAAAATAGATTACATATTTTATTGAAAAACTTTGAGTGCAAAACTTTATGTTTGATTGCGCCCGCAATCGTCCTGGTTGAAATGTCACAAATCGTACATGCTCTATTCCATGGATGGTTTTTTCTGAAGCTAAAGAGCTATTGGGAGATCGCCGCACAATCCATAAAAATAAGTAGAAAAAGAAGACAAATTCAATTCACCCGAAAAGTGACAGATAAAGAAATTGTCAGGTTACATCAGGATATTATTGCGGTCACTGAATTAAAAAACCCGCTGGTGGATTATTTTTTGAATCCAATACTGAAGCTTTATTGGATTTGCATTCGTGGTTTAATTTAAGTTTCTGTTTTAGGGTAGAGTAACTCTGCTATGACTTCCCGCCTATAAAGAAATATTTTTTCCAAGTCTTTCCTGACAAGC
The DNA here is from genome assembly GCA_013349585.1 of Nitrospinota bacterium. GTDB lineage: Bacteria > Nitrospinota > Nitrospinia > Nitrospinales > VA-1 > UBA8687. The sequence continues at coordinate 45,638 of DUZG01000005.1, forward strand.
CAGTGAGCTATTACATCGCCTGGAGTCCAACCAGGTAGCTTGTAGAGCACCTTATCTCGAATAAGAGTCCCGCCATTTTTTTCAAAAAACTCATGAGTATGATGCCAGAAAAGATAGGGCCCGCGCGTTTGCATATCGGAAAAACGAACCCCAAAGATGCATTCTGTTATTTTGGATTGCCAGTGGATTGGTATTCCTCTAATTTTTAAACTGTAATCGAGTATCGTTCCCTCTTGAATTGGGGATGACGTGACTTTAAGAATTTTAAATTGTAGGAATTCAGGAGTCAGGGCTTCTAGATTCTGTGGATCTGTGAAAAAAGAAAATGTCTTATCTAGAGGTTGTGGAACCCATTGTTCAACCGCCAGAGTATGCCCGGCTTGGTCGCAGATGATCTTTAATGCATTTTTTAATTTTGGGTAGATAAATTTATAGCCCAAACTTTTAACAAGATCTGAATTAATTTTTTGGCTATTTATTAGTAACTGAGACATTTCCCCCAGTAATAATTTCAATACCCAACCGGGGACGGGGAAAATAGAAGGTCGTTTTAGTATCCTAGACAATGTGGATGTGAATTCACAGTTGGTCACCGGATTGGGGCTCAGGGCATTAACAGGGCCTTCGTAAGAAGGATTATCGATTGCTTCAACTATCAACCCTGCGAGGTCGCGAACATGAATCCAGCTCATCCATTGGTTGCCATTGCTGATTTTTCCTCCTAAACCAAGTTTGAATAGGGGCAGCATTTTTTCCATAGCCCCACCATCAAAACCCAATACTATTCCTATTCGGAAAGCGACGGTACGTATATTTAATTCTTTAGCCTTAAAGGTTTCTTCTTCCCAGTCTCGACAAACTTTGGCAAGAAACCCATGTCCGGTAGGTGCTGATTCATCTGCAACATGAGCATTTTCATAAATTCCGATTGCAGAGGCGGAAATCCAGGTTTTTATAGGATTGGAATTATTTCGAAAATAGTCAATGAGATTACGAGTTGCTATAATTCTTGAATTATAGATTGCTTGTTTTCTTTTTGAGGTCCAACGTCCACTGGCAACGTTTTCTCCACAAAGATTTATTACCGTATCAATGTCATCTTTTATGTGAGTTAAGGTTTTTTTAGAGCTCCATTCTATTATTTTACAGGCAACAGGAAGCCGTACCTGGGCTGATTTAATATCGCGGGTTAAGACGATTATTTTGTGGCCTTTTTCGGCTAGCAAAGGAAGTAGCGTTTTTCCTACAAAACCCGTTGCGCAAGTGACTAGAATTTTCATATAATTTTTCAGTTCTATTTGAAAGAATTGATTAGAAACTATTGCTAATTTTAAAATTATTGACAAGCAAAAATTAATCTGTACCGTTACACTCTTACCAATCTTTAACGAAGGAAACGCTCATGGCATATGAAAATAGTCCGATGTTTGTGGATGAATCTCCAGGAATAAAAAATTACTGTACTTGTGGTGAGTCAGCCAAGAAACCTTATTGCGATGGATCTCACAGCGCTAAGGCAACAGGAAAATCCCCAAAGGAATTCATAGTAGATGAAGCAAGACGACTTGCACTGTGTGACTGTGGTAAAACGGGGAAATCCCCCATGTGTGATGGAACCCATTCCAAAAGCTGAATCGAAGGCTAGCTTTTCACTTATCTTGATGCAACCGGCTGCCTTCTGATGATTCAGAAAATAGCCGGTGCATCAATTCTTTCTACTTTGCTCCGTTGTATATAAAACTGCAAGCTGTTCTAATAATGTGCTCTATATTTTAGTTTTCCAACCTGCCCTTTTTCAAGCTCTTTCAAGATAACCTATTATTTAGATTGGATTTACTGGTTTTACTTCCCTGCATGTGAGTTTCGGAAAAATCATTGTTTTATCAAAGGTTACAGTCATTACATTCTGTAAGGAGGTGCTAGCCATGTTTTATGATGTGAACATTTTGGATATCAGTGAACACAGGCAAAAAAGATAACTTCAGAGTAGGAGTTAAGTAGGTTGCATGGGCAGTTATTTCAGGTGAAATAAGAAATGAGAACTTTGACTGCATCCAGAAAACCAAAGATCCAGGGGCGGGTGAAAAAGAAACTGGGTTTGGAATTCAAGGATATCCGGAATTAGAAAGATGCTGTTTTTTGCTGGAACATTGACTTTTAACAGAGTTGCGGTTTGGCGTGAATCATTTTGAAATTAGACTTTCGTAAATTTCCAGCATTTCCCGGCTATTTCTTTCCAAGGGAAACTGTTCTGCAAGTTCTCTTGCATTCTCTCCCATCGTTTCTCGAATTGAGGGAGCGAAGAGGTAACGGATTTTTTCAGCAATTTGTTCAGGATTGAAAGGGTCATCAATAACCATACCATTTTTGTTGTTGATGATATCTGCGGCACCACAATATTGCGTGGTAATAACTGGAAGACCCGTTGCCAAAGCCTCTAGGTTTGCGTTACCAAAAGGTTCGTAAATGGAAGGAAGTATGAAAATATCAGCGGCTGCATAATATTTTTCTATTTCAGGGTCAGGTTCTTTTGCAATAATTTGAGAGTGCTTGTTGGCGGGGGCATAACGCATAAATTTCTCAAATTTTCCTTTTCCCATCAAAAGCAATCGCCAGTTATCGTTCTGTAAAAAAGCGGTAGACTGAAGTAAAAACTGTAAGCCTTTTCGTTCAAACCCAGACCCCACAAATAAAATCAAAGTAGCGCTTTCCGGGATTCCCAATTTTTTTCTTATTAATTTGCGATAGGTTTTTTTATTGTCTGGATGAAAACGCTTAAGATCGACTCCGTTATATACGACAACAATATTTTCAGGGGGGCATTTGTAATTTTCCAGAATATCGTTTTTTACCATTTGAGAAATGGCAATGATTTTTTTACATTGACCAGACTCGAAAATATTTTTTTCCAGTTTGAGAATCAACTGGTGAAAAGGATTTAGATAGAGAAACAAGTTTTGAAGTGGGGACAAATTTTTACTTCTTTGGCTCAGCCATTTTATGTGGCATCCGTCGCCTGCTCGGTAGACATTCTGTGCCCAGGTTTTTTCATGACTCTGAATGATGTCAAAGTGTTGCTCTCGGATTTTTTGGGCAACTGATCTTGCAAAGGACAGGGTTCTAACAAAGGCGTTAAAATGAAGGGTTGCTACAAAATGGTGGTGAATATTCTCGTGATGGGAGGGAGTCCAGCGATTAGCAAAAATATGAACCTCATGTCCAGATTCTGCAAGTTGGTGAATGAAACCATCTGCGAATTGCTCTGCACCACCATAAAGAACAAACTTTTGACGAATAATGGCAATTTTCATATGGACTATTTGTGAAAATATTTAAAGAGGCTAATTTTTAATTGCTTCCTCATAGGTGGCTATCGTTTCATCCATCATTCGATCAATGCCCAGCTCGCTTTTGCAAAACTCATAACCTTTTTCGGAAAATTCTTTTCCAATATCCGGATTCTCAATTAGTTTTATAATTCCATTTGCAAGATCGACCGAATTTTTAAGTTCTACTAAAACGCCTCTTTCACCTTGCCCCAGCATTTCCGGGACAGAGCCAACGCGAGTAGCAACTACAGGCGTTTTCATTGCAAATGCTTGAGGGATAACTTGCGGGGTACCTTCTCCGGCAAAGGAGGCCAAAACCTGAATGTCCAGTCCTGCCATAATTTCTGGGATGTCCTCGCGATGCCCCAAAAGTGTGACCGCTTTTTCTAGTCCAAGAGAGTTGGCGATGGACTGGGTTTGTTCAAAGCCGGGGCCTCTCCCTACAAAAATAAACCGGGCATCGGGGTGTTTTTTCAGAACAATAGGGGCGGCCTCTAATAAATAGTCATAACCTTTCCATCCACGGATCACCCCGATTTTTCCGATTAGAGGTTGGTCGGGTTTAATTCCCAACTCTGCTCTGATTGCTCCTCCGTCTATTTTAAAATTGAAGCGTCGAAAATCGACTCCCGCTGATATAGATTTAACATTTTCAGGTAAAACACCTGAAACACCAGTGACAACATTGGAGATGGCTTCACCGCTGGTAATTATTTTTTTTGGAATTCGGGAATACAACCAGTTATTTGGAAATATACTTTTTATGGGAATTGAAATATGGCGACTGCGAACAACAGGGATGCCTGCAAATTTAGCCACAGATCCGGCAAGCCAGCTATCTATCGAGCTATGGGTATGTATGACATCGGGGCTTGCTTGCTTCAGTATTCGCAACAGACGAACAAATGAAAATGGGTTCGCCGGACTTTTCATGGGCAGGGGGTAACAATTGAAATTGGAGGAGGTAATGGACTGGCATCTATTCCGCATAAAGCTTTCGGGTTGGCAGACTATGGAAACCCGATGGCCTCGTTCCAACAATAAACTGCTTTCTTGGAATACTCTGATTTCCTGTCCGCCCCAACCTGTAGCCGATTCGGAGTGAAGAATATGAAGAGATTTCAATAAGAAACCTTAATTATATTGTAAAAGTTGTTGATAGTAGCTGGTGACTAATTTAGCATAACTCCGCCATTTTTGTCGATGCTGGGTGTGTTATTCGTGGAGCAATAACTAAAATGGTAAGAGCTTGTTGCTGTATTTGATTCTTAGAAATTATTTTTTGCGGCATTTCCAAACCAGATCTCTTCCAAACCATGCGACGGAAAGAAAAGCAGATTTTCCACGGCAACTTGTCAGCTCTTCTATAACAAATTCTTTTTCAAGATATTGCCTTAGCAACATCACATTATAGGCGCGTAAATGAGTTTGATCGTAATCGATTAACCGCCCTTTTAATACCCGCAACCTATTTTTAATATGATAGGAGTTGGGAACGGAACCAATGAATAGTCCTTCAGGCTTTAAAATGCGATATATTTCGGCAATAGTAATTTCCGGATAGGGCAGGTGTTCTATAACTTCTCCCGCTACAACGACATCAAACGATGATGTGGGTATTGGAATTTGCAGGCTGAAGTCGGCCCATTTTGTTTCGATGTTTAATTTTTCTCGGCATGCTTCTAAAGCTTGTTTGTCAATATCTAAACCTGTTACTTCATTTTGGTCTATGAAATGGCGGGTCAATATGCCGTCACGACAACCCATATCCAGAACCTTTTTATTTTCCCCCATCCACTTTTTGAATAACTGAGAACGTTTCTCTTCTGATACCGATTGATTTCTTCGATTTCCACTGAGATGGTGTTTTGAATAAAAATCGGCAAGAATTCGTATGTCTCGATCAGGTTTTTCGGGTTCCACTTCAGGCTTTGAAGGGGGGGTGCCATCTCTTTCTTCCACAATCAATACTCCATTATTTACCCAAAAATTCGGGGCAAAGTTTTTTTATGCTGATAATTACATCTTCGGTAGAAATCAATTCTTTGCACTCGGGCTTGCCATCCCAGCAAACCTGTTTCATAGTTTTAGAGGTGCAGGGCCAGCAATCTATCTTCTTATGCAATACAACACTTTTTTCTCCGAGAGGCTTCCAGATTCTATAATCTGTTAATCCAAATAATGCCGCAACCGGTGTCCCGATGGCTGACGCAGCGTGCATATACCCCCCATTATGGCACACTACGAATTTTGCGGAAGCGGTGATTCCAAGAAGTACAGAAAGTTCTGTGGATATAAAAGTGTAAGGAACTTTTTTAGACAAGCATTGGGTCAATTTTTCCACTTGGTCAAATTCTCCCGGACCGCAGGTCAAAATAATACCTAAATTAAAGTGGGTAAAAAAGTATTCCGCAATTTCGGAAAACTTCTCAAATTGCCATTGGTCGTATTTTCGGGCTCCTGGATGGATAATACAATACGGTTTTTCTGGATCAACTTTTTTAGAAATTAGTAAATCATGCGCACTTTTGCGCCATACATCGCTCACATGAATTATTGGCTGAGGGTTTTCAAAGGGTACTCCCAGTTTACTGATCAAAGCAACTTGATAGTCCAGAGGGATAGCTGGTTTTAAATCAGAGAAATTTATCTTCGTATTGTATAAAAACGAACGTCTAGCAAATTTGCCTCCAATTTTGAAGCGCGCGAAAGAGAGGAAACACATGACCGCACCCCGGGTTCCCTCATGCATGTCAATTGCCACATCGTAACGATTCAAGATTAATTTTAAATAGAATTTAACCTCCTCAAAAAAAGAACCTTTTCTAAAGCAGAGAACTTCATCTACATCGGGATGGTTTTTTACAATTCCATAGGATGCCGGTTCTACCAACACAGTGAGCCGGCTATTTGGAAGATGCTTTTTAATAGGGCTATAAACCGCTGTGTTATAAACCACATCACCAATGGATCTAAGCTTAATCAAAAGTATTTTTGCGTCGGGTTTAATGCGGTCTTTAATGTCAAATTCCAAATTCGAGTTCCTGAGTCAAGAGTGTGCTGTTGTTAATTTTTCTATTTGCAGATTAAGTTCTTTTGTTAACACTTTAATGTCATAAAGTGCCTGACAACGTTTTCTTGCGTTTTGACCTTTTAATCGAGCTTCTTCTGGGTTTGCAAAAATATATTCGATAGTTTTTGCAAGTTGATCGGGGTTACTTGGGTCAATGAGATAGCCATGTCCACCCAGAACTTCCTCGATATCTGAAAGGGGGGTCGTGATGATAGGTTTGGCCATGGCCATCGCATCGAATAATTTTGCCGGTATCTGCCCTTGTGTATCTGTAGTGTCTCTCTGCGGGATGACCAGAATATCGGCCGCAGAAAGATGTTCGGGCAAATCTTTAAAGGGTATTTTAGGAAAAATAACCACCCTGTCTTGATTTGATTTCATGTTGTCTATATGGGATTGAACGGAAGGATCGGTCCCAATTAATACCAGCCTTATACTTGGATCTTTAATTTTCTCTATCGCCATGAACAATTCTTCCACCCCTTTATGGGCTCTTGGTGTACCCAGAAACATGACAACGCGTTTTCCTTTCAGTCCTAGTTTGGTTTTAATGCTATCTGAATCAAACTTGTCCGGATCGAGAATTGAAGTGTCGCGGCAATGATAAACCAGAGGACCAGAAAATTTATTTTGAAGGAAACGATTGCTAACAATAGTTGAATCCGCAAACCCTGTAAGACGTTCCATGAGCCAGGTGTAAGGCAATCCATTTGGATTGGAAAAGTTTAAAAAGCGCCCGACCTTACCCCAGAACCCTGAGTGATATAAGAAGCCCAGTTCCCAGTCATCAATATCCACGATTACGGGAATTCCAGAAGCCCATTTTTTTATCAAAGCAATTCCGAAACTCGTAGGTCTAAGTTTGCAGGCTATCAATATATCAGCATCAATATCTTTAACCATTTTTCGAATTGTTGAAATGAAGAAAGGGTAGCGTTTCCAAGGATAGGAACGAATGGAGATACCCATATCTTGCATCGGAAACCAGATATTGCCCGATTTTGCAGGACCAATCACTGTCACCTCGTGTTGAGGAGAAAGTGCCATTGCCAATAGCCCTGCTCGGCCCAGAGAATTATTCGAAAGGTCAAAGCACAGTATATAAATTTTCACAATTTTTTAAATATCCGGATTGATTTCAATTTTTCTGGGATAAATTTTTAAAGACTGTATATTTGTTGCCAACGGCCAGCCAGGAGTTGGAGTGAGAATCATTTTTGCATTTGTTATCCGGCGGATAAAAAGTGTAGGAATGTCAAGAGGGCCTAACTTGAGATATTCAAATGAAGGTTGAATTTTTTCACCCGGTAAAAATAATATATTGACCTTTGTCTCACCCTCTACAATCTGCCCTTGCGGAAGAGAGTACCTAGCATGAATAGTAATGGAATCCCCCCCCCCATTAACTTTTATCGAGCCTTTTCCTTTCATACCCAGCGCTGCTGATTTTTCAAGATCGTCAAAATGGATGGTTCCACGGGGAGTGAGTCTATCAAGGTCAAAGAGTATGAATCGTCCATTCAATAGTAGGTCGTAAATATTGATTTGGACATTCTCGAATAATAACTCAAAGTCTTCAATTTTTACTTTATTGCTGACAGCCGAGTCAGATTTAATATGAATTGATTTATACCGCCCATAAAATATGTCTTGTGGATTATCTGTGGGAGAAATGGTGACTGTCATATTGGAACCATTTTTAATCCCATAAATGGGATAGTTGGCAAATGCTTCCATGAGACGGTTCTCTATAAATTCTAAATCCGTAACGCTTGGAAGATCTTTTGCCGGCTCCATGTCGAATTTGTATATCAAACCCTTGTTCCCATCTGGAAGAGGGTAGCTACGGAATAGTTTGAAAGTATTGGTCAGCGCGGGATCTTTTATAAGAAGGTTCCTTGCGTTGATGGCGTTTGAAGATTGCCTGCTAAAATCTCCATCTCGGGTGATAAAAAAATCCGTCATTTCCCCAACATTTCTTTTTACACCCTTCATTACAATGGGTAAATCTCTAAAAGCCGCAAAGTCCCTGAATGCTCCTCTTTGAAAGAAAGCATAATTTGCCAAGGTTCGAACGACAAGACGCTCTCCTTTTCCAGGCTTTGCTTCCTCAATAATGTCATCAAGTATTGTGTTGATTGGCCAGGATTGGGTGACTGGTAAATTACCTTTTCCCAAATAGGGAAGGAAAGCTGGTTGATTGGGTACAAAGCCAGTGTATAAAATTGTTATAAGTGCTGTGGAGCCAGTAATTAAATAAAGAGTTTTTCGCAGATAGCTATTTTTTATTTGAGTCAGGACTACTGCCGTGATCAATGCCATTAAGGGTAGCGTAGGCATGGTATACCTCGCACCTTTGTTATCGACAAAGGTAAAGACAACGATAGGAAATAGGGCCCAGCAAAGTACCGTCCAATTAACCCGGTCTTTTTTGAAAATATAATAAAAAAAAGTGCTGGCAAATATAATCATTAAAGGATATCCCATTTGTTGGGAAATTATCTCAATATAGTAAGCCCAGCTAGGTATATTCCAAGTCACGCCGGAACCTTCAGGATCAAAACCTGGGAAAGCAAATTTGGACATCCCTATTAAAATATTAATAAGGTTGTGAGCGTACCAGGGAAAGCAAATCAAAACTGATATGCATGAAAGCGAGATCAGATTTATGGCCTTCTGTGTGGAAAGGTATGCTTTGGGAAAACTTTTGACCAGGGCCAAGATTAAAAGAAATTCCAGGATCAGAGGAATCCACCGTTGCTCACCAATAATGAAGATAAAAAACGGAACAATTAATAAAGCAGCAATCATTCCCATGTAATAAGTGGCTTGGATGATTCGATCCTTTAATCCAATTTTTTCACCCCACAATCCTGCCAGGACTGCAGGCAGGGTATATATAAAAAACGTCCACTTGACCATCAGCCCTACGGCGAAAATGAAGCTGAACAGTATGGAATATTTTTTGTTTTCGAAATTTTCTGATTTTAAAAAAAGATAATAGGCGAGGGTTGTCATAGCCGTCAGCATGACGCTGATAATATATTCTCGTGACATGCTGACAATTAACGGATAGCAGGAGACTAGAAACGCCGCTATTAATCCAGCATTTCTCGTATATAAAATCTTACCAATCCCATAAATGGACAATGCCATAATTACCATATAAAAAGAATTTCCAATGACTCCGGTATCCAAGGTGAAACCGAAAATCAAAGATAGAGGAATTAATGATAAATGATAAAAGGGCGGATAAAAGGGCTCTACATTTAACATATCCTGCCACCAGTCCACTGAGCCGGAGCTCATAGCCTCCCAATAATTAAATGTCCTGAAGAGGTGAAGTCCTTGATCGTAAGATGGGGGACGGATGTCGAGGAGCATCCATATCAAATTACCGCCAAAAATCCATATAATGATGGCCAGTAAAAAAAAATGATTCGAGCTGATTCGGGATTCAGCTGGCCTGAATAATTTATTTGGGGATAGTTTTTTCGGGTCTGTTTCAGGCAATGAATGGCTCCAGCGAAATAAAATCTAAGTGTTTAAAAGTTGGGGTGGTCCGAATCTAAAAAATAAAAGTAAAAATCAGATTAAGTGTATAATATTAATTAGATTTATTGAGTTTTTTTATTGAGTAAAAGTTCGTATATTTTTTTAGTTCGCTCCTGCCTATGCCAAGCCTTCCACTTCCCTCATCTTCCAAGCCCACGGAGAAGCTTATTGTCTGTCTGTGGATGATTTTTTGCTTTTTAGTGTTGTCCTATAAGCTTGGCGAAGTCCCACCTTATCATGCGGACGAAAATTTTTATGTTGAATCATCCCTGAGCATGCTTGAGTCGGGGGATTATATTACCCCTGTCTACCATGAGAAAAAGCGTTTTGCAAAACCCATTTTATATTACTGGATGGTTGTTTCATCTTATGAAATTTTTGGTATTAGTTTAGCGTCAGCGCGTTTACCTTCTGTGTTGTTTGGCGTTTTGAGTATTGGCCTGGTTTTTTTACTGGGGTGCCGTTTCTTTGGCAGTCGGGTGGGCTTGTTCAGCGCATTTATACTGCCCTCCATTTATCTGCATTTTCAGATTTCAAGGTGGTCTACTACAGATATGGCGCTGAGTTTTTTTGTTCTTATTGCGCTGTATTTTTTTGTGCTTTTATTTCAAACAAATTTCCAGAAAAATATTTATGCATATCTTTTTTACTTATCATTAGGGCTGGGGTTCATGGTGAAAGGGCCGCCAGCAATTCTTATTCCTGGATTGACTGCTTTGGGGTTTTTAATAGCCACCAAAAGGAAAAGCTGGTTTGTGGATTTGCGTGTTGGCAAAGGGCTTATCATTTTGTTAATCATAATAGTGCCTTGGTTTGCGGCCATGCTTGGGGTGCATGGAGAAGAATTTAAAAACCATATTGTAGGTAACGAGATAAAGAACCGATTGGTTCACGATACTCCGTTCAGTTTTTATTATATCGGTGTTTTATTTCGTTATCAGCTTCCGTGGTCGCTTTTTTTTCTTTTTGCGGCCTTAAAACAATTTGGTTTTTTGGGGTTTTTTAGTAAGAAGGGAATTAAACTTGGAGAACGATTAAAAGATTTTTTGGGGAATATTAACAGACATATAAAACTGCTTTTTAAAGAAGACAATGAGCCTGTTTTATTTTGTTATATCTGGATTTTTGTATGCTTAATTTTATTTACTCTGCTTAGAGTAGAGCATAGCCGCTATATGCTCCCAAGTTGCGCGGCTGTTGCAATTTTAACAGGGAGATTGTTTGCGGGCATAGAAAAGAACTCGGCAGAATCAAGTGAGTTTGGTTTTAAAGTTTCTACTGTTATTACGTTCATAATTCTTCTGGTTTCTTCGCTTTTGACGGGAATTGGAGTTTTTATTTTTGATTCAATTCCAGCAGAGTTATTTATCCTTCCGGTATTGTTATTTTCAGGAGCTTTAGCTCTGGCTTTTTGTAGTCGGTCAGATCTTCCTCTGGTATTCCCTATTGCTCTTGTATTGACCTTGACTATGGCTTCCTTGAGTGGGGATGTTTTGCCTCATGTTAGCCGCTATCCCATGAAGAAGTTTGCCAGTCACATTAATCAGGGAAAATTTAAGGGTCCCATTGCGATTTATAAGCTGGGAAGTCATAGGGCGCGCTTGGGGATTTTAACGGGCAGAATGGTAGTCAAGTTGAACTCCCCCGAGGAGGTGGAGGAATTTTTAACGACAAAACAGAAAATATATCTGGTTATTAAAGAATCGGATTGGGAAAAAGATTTCTCGAAAAGAGATATGAAAATTATAAAAAAAGATCAAATTGGTAGCAAAACAAGAATTAAATCAAGAGAAATCAAAGATCTGCTTGATGTGGAAAAACTAGGAAAGGTTTTAAGTTCTACAGAGAATATTTATTTTATGAGCAATAAATAGCAGGCTATTTAACGTTAGGTATTTTCATGTCAGAAAAGTCGTACTTGACGGAATCCCTATTTTGAGATGAGGTGAAAAAAGCATACTTCGAGTTAGCCTGGATCAAATAGAAAGTATCTGGTATCTGAGATTTTAAAGAATTAAATTGAGCTGAATTAGATAGCCACATTTTTTTAGGATTGTCCTGTAGTTGTTTTAGTAATTCTTCCGTATTTTTGATGGGGCTCTCTAAGCCTCTGTCTGAGTAAAACAACATGGTATGTTTCGGGTTCCAGAAAGAAAGTCTGAAGTTTCCGAGTTTTATGTTTTCTTGAATATTGAGTTTGATTATCGAGGCCAACTGTCGAACTTCTTTGCTGCTTTCCCCTAAAGTTACTTTGGCTTGGAAAGGAGTGGCATTTACAAACAATGCTGTCAGGCAAACAATTCCTGCCAAGCCAATGATCACTTGGTCTTTTCTGCGAGAATCAAGCCAGTCAGAAAATGTTTTTGAGACAATGATTGCCAGTGCAGGGAAAATCATTAAGACATAGCGGATGGTATGGTTTTTACTTGTACTCATGACTACAAATACCAAAATGGGCCATAAAAAAAGAAAAAGCGAATTTTCGTCTTTTTCGATGAATCCACGTTTCCCGAATTTATACAGTCCTATAAGAGCAAAAGGAAGCCAAGGCCAATAATTTCTTAAGAAATCTTCAGCATATCCTAGGAAATTATATGGATGTGCATTTTCGCCAAAGCCCCTGTTGAAAATTAAAACTCCAAAATGAGAATTGATGAAGCTCTGACCGAACTCTATCCAATTGATCAAGTGCCAACTGAATCCCAAGCCTAAAGAAAGTAACACTCCTGTCACTAATAGAGGATTAACTAGTTCCTTCCATTGGCGGCTAAAAACCAAGTGAAAAAATGCAATGGATAAGGGGAAGATTCCCAGAACACTTTTTGACAAAATCCCTCCTGCGGTCGCGAGACCAAAAAGCAAATACCAAGGCTTATGAGTTTTTGCTTTGATAAATGCGAATAGAGCAAGCGTAACAAAAAATGCCAAAGGAATGTCGACCATAGCCCTTCGAGATGAGTCGATAAATATGCCTGGGAAAAGTAATATGAGTGATGCGATGAAAGCAATCCAGGAATCTTTATATAGATAGTCCGCTAATCGATAAGTCAAAACTACAATTCCTGTTCCAAATAATCCGGAGAAAAAAACCGAAGAAAAACTGGATACTCCAAAAATGCCGTATGCCAGAGCCATGAGCCAGAAAGGAAGGGGGGGGTTCTCAAAAGAAGGTGTCCCACCATAAGTGACTATCCACAGGTTGCCGGATTCATAAATTTCCTTCGCTTTCTGGGCATAAAAGGCATCATCAAAATTAGTAATGCCCGTATCCAGTTGCCGCCCGAGCATGATAAGGAGAGAGAAAAAAACGAGAAAATATATTTGGAAAGTTTTGTTGTTTAGTATTGCGCTCAATTTTTTATCCGGTTTAAATCGTAAGGCGAGATGTTAATTGCAAAAGAGATTCAAAATGCAGAACTTAAAGATACTGATTTAATTTTTTTTTCTCTTCATCGTTCAGGTTGGGGCCATATAAAAATCCGAAAGTTTCCAGCCGCCAGACCAGTACATCCAGCCCTTTTAACATGTTAAACCAGTAGAGCATGGCCTGGAAAAAGGGTTTTCGGTTTAAATCATTTTTGCAAAAAATAAATCCGGTCAATTGTTTGCGCGAATGGCGAATAAGTTTCATGTTCCCACGGGCTTTGATTATTTTATAAAGAGCGAACAGGTTTTGGAGCTTTTGTAACATGAAAGTATGGGGAGAATAGTAATTGAAATAAAATCTAGTAATCAAATTTTATACCAAGAATTTATTGAAGTAAAGGGAGCGTTTTAAATCCCCCATTATGTTAGTATTCCTTTAAAACCCATCAACCTATGATTTTCCAAGACATGAAACCAGAAGAATTAAGCGCTATAGCTTGTGAAAAAATTAATATGGATACTGACCTCGTGCTCAAGCACTTAAAAGTGTTGGAAGATTTGGTCGGAATTGACAGTCGAAGTTTTGGCGTGAACGAATTCAAAGGCGACAGAGTCGTTCCCACCGATATGAAAGAAATTCTTGAATGCGCAAAAAGTTATCTGACCCGGATAGGGTTGCCCAAGGTATCGATAAACAATTCTGGCGATAAATATCCGTTTCCTATTCTAATGGCAGAGATCCATGTGGCGGAAGAGAAACCGACACTTCTTTTTTATGCGCATCTGGACAAGCAACCTTATATGGATGACGAAAAATTTGAGAAATGGGGCGGCACTCCACCAACGGAGTTGAGGTGGAACGAAGACAAGTCTCGTGCATACGGAAGAGGTGCGGCGGATGACTTGAGTGGTGTTGTTTCAATTGGAATGGCCATCGATGCGCTCATACAAACAGTAGAACCTTCTGAACTCCCTTGTAATATAAAAGTAATTTTTGAAACCGAGGAGGAGAGTGGTTCTCATAGTTTGATCGACCAGATTAATGAAAATAAATCATTTTTCTCTAATATTGATTGCGTTGTTATTACTGATGTGGTCAACCCTGCCCAAGGTGTACCGGGTCTGACAACTTCCTTGCGAGGAGTTATCCAAATGGAAGTCACTGTTGAGAAGGAATCTGTGAATGTTTCCATTGATGAGCAAACGGCATTGTACAAACTTCTATCTACGCTGATTCAGGATGATCATTCGCTGGCCATCCAGGAAATTTCCAGTTCCGATCAACCCGTTACTGAGGATGAGAGAAAAGGATACTCCTTCGTTCCCACATCCGTGACGGCACTCAGGGGAACCGCCGGAGTATTATCGGAAACGCGTCTTACGGTACCTGAAAATGTAGCCTCTATACTGGTTGCACAGTTACGCACCTCTTTTGCAAACGCTCGTCCTGGTCATCGCATATCAGGGAGCGTTATTTTGGGAACTGCTGGTGCGCGTTTGAACTTTACGGGGATCGATGATCCAATCAATCTCGCTAAGCAGGTGGAGCTTATTGTTAGTGAAAAAAATCCATTCAACTTAAATTTAAAAGTGGATGTTGTTAGCGGTTCACCGGCTACCCTTGATCTGGTCTTGCAGTCGGCATCAAAGGACCCGCATTCAGGCGTCAATGGAGGG
Organism: Nitrospinota bacterium; assembly: GCA_013349585.1. GTDB lineage: Bacteria > Nitrospinota > Nitrospinia > Nitrospinales > VA-1 > UBA8687. Next base: position 60,638 of record DUZG01000005.1, read on the forward strand.
CCCGTTCCAATTGCAGAAATTCAATTAGCGCGAATGATCGATCATTTGATTTCTGTCGATGGAATTCTAAATCCCGACTTGCAAAAGTTTGTTACCGGTAATTTGATGAAAACCCAATCACTTTTTGTAGATCAAGGATTAGAACCCCGCTCCTATGACGACCCATCCGCAAAAACATTTGTCGAAATTCGTCTGGCCCCGGGAAATAAAAACCGTTCTGCTATCAAAAAACTCAAAAAATTTCTTTCGCAAAATATTTCTCCGGGTTTTAGTTTGAAGATTAAAGAGGATAAAGGGGCTTCACCTTGGATGACCGGTATTTCACATCCTGTTTTTCCTTTGATCCTTGAATCGCTTGAAAAAGGATTCGGTCAAAAGTCCTGTTTATATGGGTGCGGAGGCAGCATACCTTTTGTTGAAAAATTAATGGAGGCTTTGGGAGACGTGCAACCTCTGTGTCTGGGCGCTTATGATCCGGATGCAAAAATGCACGAGCCGGGAGAAAGTTTGTCGATGCCGGATTTATTGGGCTGCACACGATCCATCATCCACCTGGTTTTCAGGGTTAATGAGGCGTATCCATCTCCATAAATCCTGTAATTAAAATTAGATTTACATAGATCTAAAAAACATATTTTCAATTGATTAATAATAGGATTAGAATTACTTTTATTCTATTAGGATGAGATGCTCAACTGTCCCCCAAAGCGCAACTAGCAGGTGCCTTAGGTTTTGAAGCTTAGATGAGAGGATTTTTTCTAATTGTAATATATGAGGTTATGGTGGGCGCGGAATCGGGGGAGGAAAATTTTAGAAAAATCGATCTTGGTTTTCTTGACAAAGACGGTGACGAATCTTTCGATATTTTTTACAAGACGGAGACTTTTGGCACCGTTAAATATGTCAAATTTGCCAGCACCGATCCCAAGCACCAAGATAAGGTAAGAAGACTGCTCGAAGACGGAACCGATCAGGATTTTTACATTCACGAAGACAACCTTTTTAAGTATTACAAGTATGCTACCAGGTCGTTAAAGGCGATGGATTTCTAATCCTGATATCTCCCTCAAAGAAAAAAAATAAAAAATTTACGAAGTATCCAAAGGTGTTATGAAAGAGTTTTTTGAAAATAAGACCTCCGATAAAATTTTGGAAGCCTCGGAAGAGGTGATGGATATCATGGAAGACTGTATGACCACGGCTGAATCAGGGTTTCATGGTATCGCTGCCATCATCAGTAAAGATACATCTATACCCATAGCGTCAATGTCGGGCTTTATTGCATGACATTTGGCGTGAAAAGTAAAATGAGTAAGAATGACACGGGCCAAATTTTCCTCGGGGGGATGTTGCACGATGTGGGCAAGTCAAAAATTGACTGACGAAGAATTCGAGTAAATGAAATTTTATGCCGTTGCAGGTGGAGAAATCCTCACAGGGATGAAATACTATACATACATAATGTAGTGCGGATGGCCGCAGAGCACCATGAAAAATTTAAGGGTGGGGTTTACCCCAGTGGCATTGAAGAAGAGCAGATCCATCGTTATGCTCGAATCTACAAAATAATGGATGTTTATGATGCGCTACCTAGTCGTCCCTGAAAAATTCGATAGAGCCCATATATAAAGGGTGAAGATGGGTTTTGAGTGTTGTAAAATTGCCGGAAGTTGTTGAATATCTTTCAAAACCCGGTGATTTTATGCAAGCAAAA
>DUZG01000006.1 GCA_013349585.1 Nitrospinota bacterium
AAGTTGTTGAAGAGCAGGTCAAAGACCTTGGCATTGAAGTCATTGATGTTTGTATGGATAGCAATATTGTTGAAACAGAAAAGGTTTTGCCGCTGGTGATTTATGAAACGACCAGTGACTTCAAGGGGGCGATGTGCATAGATTCTTTTTCTGTTGAAGCGTTGCAGGTGGCTATCGAGTTTTATCCCGGAAGGCCTATTATCAATTCCATCAGTCTTGAAGAATATGAAAAGGGAGTGAGCAAGCTCGATGCGGTTTTGTCGATCACTCGTCAGCATAATCCAGTTTACGTGGCTTTGGTGAATGGGCCCAAAGGGCCTGGTCAGACTGCAGATGAGAAGTATGAATTGGCTGCTGAAATTGTTAAGCAGGCAAAGGAAAAACACAATGTAACTCCCGACCAGATACTTATGGATGTCAACGCTTACCCCATCGGCTCGGAGTCGGTGGAAGGATTAAACTTTTGCGCCGAAACCTTAAAATGCCTACCGAGAATAAAAGCGATTCATCCTGATTTAAAAACGAGTATTGGAGTTGGCAACCTGACCAATGGTCTGGCTTCGAAGCCCTATATGCGAAAAGTTTTGACCAGCGTTTTTCTGGATGAGGCAAGAAAGGTGGGATTAGATTGCGCCATATTGAATCCCAATCACTATGTGCCGCTCGAAAGCCTGACCGAAAGCGATGTGGTGTTGGCTCGAAAAGTGATTCTCGACCGCGACATGACTGCGTTTGAAGAGTTGGAGCAAATAGCGCAGACGAAAAAAACCGGGATTAAGGCTAAAAAAATTGATTACGACGATCTTTCTTTAGAAGAAAGTATTTGTCAGAAAATCAAAGATGGATTCAAGCAAAAGCAGGAAGGGATCATAGAAAAAGAAGGCGGAAAGTTTCCCTATAAAGACAAAATAGTTGCCGATGTCGCAGAGATTATTGATAAGCATGAGCCGTTACTTTTCATCAGCGGTCACCTAATGAAGTCCATGCGTGAGTTGGGTGATGCGTTTGGTCGTGGCGAAGTGAGCCTGCCGCATTTATTGAAAAGTGCCGATGTGATGCGCCATGTCATGCAGTTTCTTGAATCGTTCATGCGATTTCAAAGTGGTGTCGAGCCAGGAGCGGCTATCGACTATAAAGGTGTAGTGGTGATTGGCACGGTGTATCAGGATGTGCACAGTATTGGCAAAGATCTTGCTAAAACACTTCTCGAAAATTACGGTTACCGGGTGATTGATCTAGGTGTGCAGGTGCCTTTGGAAAAATTTATAGAAACGGCACACGCTGAGAAAGCAGATGCCATTGGCATGAGCGCGCTTCTAGTGCAAACCTCAAATCACATGATTACAGTTGCGCGCATGTTGAATGAGGAAAAATTTTCAATACCTATTCTCATTGGTGGAGCACCGGTGAACCATCGTCATGCGGGTTATGTCGCTATGCAGGGAGGCGATGACACGGCCGCTATTCTTGATAATGTTTTTTATTGCGACAGTGGCATGGATGGAGTCAACACGATGGGGCTTTTGATGGATAAAGAAAAAAGGCCTGTGTTGTTTAAGGAAAACCAGGAGGCTCTGCTCATCCAATATAAGAAAGCCAAAGGCATTAAGGAAGAAAAGGACAAGCTACTAGAAACTCTGCCGAGAAGGAAAGTGAGCTTTCGTCATCATGAAGTGCCCGCTGAAGGATATAGAATAAAAAAGGTTGAATTTAAATTGCATAAACTGTCTTTGGACAGGAAAAGTCTTTATTCTTTGAACTGGAAGTTTGGAAAAAAATCGAGTTGGATTCAAAAGGGAATTACTGTCGAGCAGTTGCAGAAGCTGGAAAAAGAGTGGGTAGAAAAGGCAGAGCAAAATCGTTGGATTATTCCAAAGGCTCGCTTCGGACTTTTTCCGGCGCAGGCGGTTGGCGATCAGGTGATTTTTTATGAATCCGAAAAAAAAGAAAAGGAATTGGGCCGGTTTGATTTTGATTTGTGTATTGGCAAGGGGAGGAAAGATAAATTTTCCATAGGCCAATATTTCTATTCGGTTGAATCCGGTCAGTTGGATGCGATTGGACTACAAATCACTACTGCAGGTGTTGGGGTGGAGGCAGGAATCAAATTGTTTAAAGAGCAAAACGATAGCGAATCTGCTTTATATTTGCAGGGGTTGAGTGACAGGGTGGCTGAGGATATGGCGGAATATATTCATCAACTGGTGCGAACCAGAGCAGGTTACAAGAAAGAGAATCGTGGGCAACGGTACAGTCCAGGTTACCCCGCCTTGACAAACCTTAAAGGCAATTCCATTATATGGGATGCCCTGGGAGCGGAAGATTTAGGAGTGACTTTGACGGATGCCAATGAGTTTTATCCGCCGAGCACCACTGCAGCTGTCATTTGTTTTCATAAAGATGCGAGTTATAGTTGATAACCTTGTTATTTTGCTCACCTAGGCTAATTTTAGCAAGAAAGAGTTTATCTTCAGTAAAGATAAAAATTTGCCGATAAACAGGGTATAAAAGGCCAAATAATGATATTTATAAGACCATTTGGGCCGGAATAACCCCTTTGTTATTGGTGGTTTATGCGTTAAATTTAGGTTCCAAATAAAACCTTTATATAATTGATATCATTTGTTAATATGGTATTGACGTAAACCAGAATTAATACAGGATGTTGCTCCACATTGAAGTCGAATGGGGCCTCTTTCGCATTATAAATCCGCTTTTTTTTAAGGAACGTTGAATCATGTTTAAGCGATTCACTGAAAGAGCGCGTAGAGTTATCATTCTCGCTCGCGAGGAAGCAGAACTCTACCGCCATGAATATTTAGGTACAGAGCACATTTTGCAAGGCGTTATCAAAGACGGTGGTGGTATAGCTGTGGCTATTGTGCAAAAAAGCGGAGTAGACCTGACCCAGCTTAAAAAAGAACTGGAGAAGAGTTTGCCGCGAAGTTCAAACTCTCTGATCATTGGCGACATTCCATTTACCTCGCGAGCCAAGAAAGTATTGGAGTTCGCGGTGGAGGAAGCTCGTTCGCTCAATCATAATTATATTGGCACGGAGCATCTACTTTTAGGTCTTTTGAAAGAAAAAGAAGGGGTTGCTTGTAGAGTGCTCAACAGTTTTGGAATGTTCTTTGATGATGTCCGTGAAAAAATTGTTGAAATGTTCAAAGAGCCTACCGAGGCCAATCGTGAAGTTGGTAAAACCCCAACTTTGGATGAATTCAGTCGTGACCTTACCAAGATGGCGTTGGATGGTAAGCTTGACCCGATTGTCGGGCGTGCTAAAGAAATCGAACGTGTGATCCAGATATTAAGCCGTCGCACGAAGAACAACCCTGTTCTGATTGGTGAGCCGGGTGTCGGTAAAACGGCGATCGTTGAAGGTTTGGCGCAAATGATTGTAGAGCGTGAAGTGCCTGATACCCTTTTTGATAAGCGGGTGGTGTCGCTTGATTTGGGGTCGCTGATTGCCGGGACTAAATACCGAGGCCAGTTTGAAGCTCGTCTAAAAGGTATTATGAAAGAAATCATGGCAAATGAAAGTGTCATTCTTTTTGTGGATGAGTTGCATACTCTGGTAGGTGCAGGAGCTGCAGAAGGATCTGTAGATGCATCTAATATGTTGAAGCCGGCTCTTTCTCGCGGTGAGATTCAGTGTGTTGGGGCGACTACGTTGGAAGAATATCGAAAATACATTGAAAAAAATGGTGCGCTTGAAAGACGCTTTCAGCCTATCATTGTGAATCCGCCGACGGTGGATGAGACTATTGAAATTATCAAAGGACTTAAGGTTCCCTATGAGCTTCATCATAGAGCCAAAATTACTGATGAAGCTATTGTCACGGCTGTTCGTTTTGCAGAGCGTTATATCACGGACCGCTTTTTGCCCGATAAAGCTATTGATGTTATCGATGAGGCAGGTTCTAGGGTGCGTTTGCGAGAGATAACTCGATCTCCGGATATGAAGAAAATTCAAAAGGAGATGGACTTGGTTGTTCGCGATAAGAAAGTATGTATCGAAAACCAGGAGTTTGAAAAGGCTGTCGAATTGCGCGACAAAGAAGAGGCGCTGATTGAAAAACTGAATGGCGTTAAAGAAGAATGGGACAAGCAGCGAGACACCAGTGAGCCGCAGATTACAGAAGACGATATTGCCGATGTTGTTTCAAGTATGACAGGAATTCCTCTTTCTCGGATTGAAGAAAAAGAAAGTATTCGCTTGTTGAATATGGAGAACGAGTTGGCCGGTAAAGTTATAGGTCAGGACGAGGCTATAAAAGTTCTTACCAAGGCTATTCGCCGTTCTCGGTCTGGGCTGAAAGATATGAAGCGACCGATTGGCAGCTTCCTTTTTCTTGGTCCGACAGGCGTGGGGAAAACCGAATTGGCTAACGTGCTGGCAGAATTTATGTTTGGAAACAGGGATTCCCTGATTCGTCTGGATATGTCGGAATACATGGAGAAATTCAATGTGTCTCGTTTGACCGGCGCACCTCCAGGTTATGTCGGATATGAGGAAGGCGGTCAACTGACAGAAAAAGTCCGTCGCAAGCCTTACTCGGTAATACTTTTTGATGAAATTGAGAAAGCAAATCAGGATATTTACCATCTTTTATTGCAGATCATGGACGATGGTCGCTTAACGGACAGCTATGGTCGTGTTGTGGATTTCAAGAATACCGTTATTATTCTGACATCCAACATCAGTTCAAGGATGCTGGAAAAAGGTACGAGCCTCGGTTTCCATAAAGACGATGATGAGTTGAACTACGATAAAATGCAGAAAGAATTGAAGCAGGATCTGAAAAAGACATTTAATCCGGAATTTCTAAACCGGTTGAGTGAAACAGTGGTTTTCCGGCCTTTGGAGCTGGAGAATATTGTTAGTATCTTGGATATTCAGCTAGAAGCCTTGAATGAGCAGCTTATTCAGCAAGGTCTCACTATAGATGTGTCTGAAGGCGCCAAGCGTTGGATCGCTGAAAAAGGGTTTGATGCCACATTTGGGGCTCGACCTTTAAAGCGCGCGATTCAAAAACATCTTGAGGATGTCTTGTCTGATGAAATGCTCAAAGGCCGTTTCAAGAATGGTGGTCTGATCGAAGTCAGCCTGCAGAATGATAGTCTGGTGTTTGTGGAAAAAACAGATACTGTAAATGTTGGATGAAAAATAATTTTTTCGCTTAAAAAAGCATCAATGAAAAAAAACAGATAAAGTATTAAGTTTCAGAGGGTTACTCCGATGAGGCTTGATACTTTTTTTTGGCTTAAACTTGGGATGTGAATTTATCTCTATAACTCTTAAAATTTCAATTAGTTCCGGAAAAATGGCAAAATTTTTCCAACTATTTTTAACCGCCTTGATGGCGATTATTTTCCTGTGGGCTCCTCTTGTGTTTGCGCAAGAAGGTGAGGTTATCGAGTCTGTAAAAATTGTGGGTAATAAAAGGATTGATGAATCGACCATCCTATATTATATCCAATCGAAGCCAGGTACAGTCCTTTCCAAATTGCAAATCCGCAAAGATATTGAGCAGATCTTCAGTCTCGGTCAGTTTAAGGATATCCAGGTGGATACCCAGAACGTCCTTGAAGGACTTGAATTGCAATTTTTTGTTGAAGAAATTCCATCGATAGGGGATGTTGAAATTTTAGGGAACTCAAAGCTGGAAACCAATGATATCCGTGAAAAAATTGGTTTGCGGCGAGGAGCAACTTTTAACGAGCATCTTGTTAAAGAGAGCAAGAAAGAAATTCTGAAAATTTATGAAGAGAAGGGTTACTTTTTTGCCGAAACACGAATTGAAACAAAAAGGAATCCCGATAACCTTGTTGATGTGGTGATAAGAGTTCGTGAAGGGAAAAAAGTAAAAATAGAAAAGATCCGATTTTCTGGAAACAAGGCTTTTAAGGATAAGAAGCTTGCTGAAGTAATGGAAACAAAAGCAAGAACCTGGTTTTCCTTTATTGATGATTCGGGGGTTTATCAAAAAGATATCCTGAAACTAGATATGTTTAGAATTGAAGGATTCTATCAGGATAATGGTTATTTAAGAATCAAAGTTCTAGAGCCCAGGATTGATATAAATAAAAAAACTCGTCAAATTCATATCATTATCCCCGTAGAAGAAGGCCTGCAATTTCGAATTAAATCTTTGAAAGTAAAAGGGGATGACACAATTCCCCATGATGCAATTTTAAAAAGCCTTTTAACAAAAAAAGGCGATGTTTATAACGTATCGAAACTCCGTCAAGACATTATTACGGTTGGAGATTTGTTTTCGGAAAAGGGGTTTGCTTATGCAGATGTCAATCCGGTAACAAAAATTGATGATAAAACCCGTGTAGTTGAGCTTTCGATAGATGTTGATAAGGGTAAAAAGGTTTATGTTGGTAATATCAATATGCTGGGGAATATCAAAACCAAAGATAATGTGATCCGACGGGAATTCAGGTTAAAAGAAGGTGAAGTATTTAATGGTTCCAAGCTAAAAAGAAGTAAACAAAGAATCAACAACCTGAATTATTTTGAAGATGTGAAGATTGATACCCAGAGAGGAGATAATCCAGATCTGATAGATATCCTCACTACTGTGACCGAAAAACCAACAGGATCATTTACTGTCGGCGCCGGTTTCAGTTCAGTTGAGAATCTTATATTCACCACCTCAATTGCTCAGGATAATCTATTTGGAAATGGGCATCGGGTAAACCTTACTGCATCATTATCTTCCATTAGAACAAATTATAATCTAAGTTTTACTGAACCGCGCTTGTTTGATTCCGAAATGTCAGCAGGGGTTGATGCTTTCAATCAACGCCAGAATTATTTGAGTTTCGATACAAAAACATCGGGGGCTGGATTTCGCCTTGGAAAAAATATCACGGAATATGAGTCTTTAAGTTTTGGGTATAGATTCGAGAACGTAGAGGTCACGGGCGTTGCCGCAGCAAATGTAACCGATATCTTTAAGAATGAAACCCGAACAACCAGTCGACTTTCACCCACTTATGTCTATGATAGCAGGGACAACTTTTTAAACCCTTCCAAGGGGTGGAGGCATGTGATAGGATTTCAAATTGCTGGGTTAGGGGGTACAAAATTTACTAAATCCAGCTATGAAATCACCTATTATCACCCTCTGATAGGAAAACTGGTAGGAGCCGCACATGCGAGAGTAAATTTTGCAGAAGGTTATGGGGGAGAGACCCTACCTGCTTTTGAAAGACATTTCATGGGAGGGCCTAATTCGCTGAGAGGTTTTACCATTCAAAACATCGGGCCTAAAGATACTGATGGCAACCCGATTGGAGGAAACAAAGCGTTGATCCTCAATTTGGAGACGCAATATCCATTCACCAAGTCGTTGCGAGGTTTTTTGTTCTATGACCGAGGTAATGTTTATGGATCAGGGCCAGACATAAGTTCAACTTCGAAAGATTTTGATTTGGGTGAAATGAGGAATAGTATAGGTGCTGGGATTCGTTTTATCAGCCCCTTTGGTCCTCTTGGTTTTGCTTATGGCATCAAACTTGACCAAAAGCCGGGAGAAAGTTCGGGCGAATTTCATTTTTCCGCAGGCAGTGCATTCTAATTTAAACCACAAGTAAGGATTTGTATTATGCAGGCATATTTTTCAAAATTACTTTGTTGTACAGTGTTTTTAATCGGATTGCTATTTATCGGGCCAATGACAACAACCCCATTTGCGGCAGAGAGTAGGGTTGGATTCGTGGATATTCAAAAAGCAGTCATCAGCACTAAAGAATGGAAAAGGAGCTTCGAAAGTTTTAAGAAGAACTTTGCAAAAGAGAAAAAAAAGATAAAATCGAGAGAAGCTAGGATTAAAAAAATGCTGGCAGATTTAAACAAGCAAAGCTTTGTGCTTGAACCTGAATTGAAGAAAAAGAAGGAAGATAAATTTCGCAAAGAAAAAGTAGCTTTTGAAAGATATGTTCAGGATCAAAATGCTGAATTTGGAAAAAGCGAAAAGGAAATGACACAAAAAATTCTTATAAAAATGATGAAGGTTATTCAGAAAATTGGTAAAGATAAGAAATATACAATGATTCTTGAGCAGAAAGTCGTTCTCTACCATGATAAAGGTAATGACCTGACCAGTTTGGCGATAAAGACCTACGATAGAAGCAATAAGTAAACTCCATCCAACTTTTGCTACTGTTTTATCAGGCGCTTTTAATTTAAAATTAAAATTTACTGTATTGAGTAAGTTAGTTGAAGGGCAGGTTTTTTTATGATGGATATAAATGAAATTAGAAAAATCATCCCCCATCGATATCCGTTTCTTTTTGTAGATCGAATAATCGAATGTGATTTTGAGTCCCGCATCGTAGGTATAAAAAATGTGACAGCCGATGAACCTTTTTTTCAAGGCCATTTTCCGGAGTTTCCGGTGATGCCGGGGGTTCTTATCATTGAGGCTTTGGCGCAAACAGCTTGCATTCTTGGATTAAAAATTCTAAAGCTAGAGGGGAAAGGCTCAGTCTTTTTTACAGGGATTGATGGGGCTAAGTTCAGAAAACCAGTGGTTCCGGGAGATCAGTTGCGTCTGGAACTGACAAAAATAAAACAACGTAAGTCTCTATTTCGGTTCGAAGGAAAAGCTTTTGTTGATGATAAATTGGCAACTGAATGCACTATACAAGCCATGATGGGTAACGAATAATCTGAATGATTTAATTTCTATTAGATGCCTCAGGCGCTTAACCCAATTTGAAACCAGATCACCCTTTTTAAACCTTGACCATTCACTCCAGTTCGATCATTGACCCAGGCGCAGAACTGGGGGAAGGTGTTTCGGTTGGACCATTTTCGATTATTGGTCCACATGTGCAAATAGGCAAGGGAACGGTCATCGGACCTCACGCCTTAATTGAAACCAAAACGGTAATCGGAGAAGGTTGTAAAATTTTTCATGGTGCGTCTATTGGTGGCGAACCGCAAATCATGGGATTCAAAGATGTTTCTTCATCCGTGGAAATAGGTGATGGAACGGTTATACGTGAGTATGCATCAATCCACCGCTCGGGTTATAAAGATGGCGTTACGCGGATAGGGAAAAATTGCCTGCTCATGGCATATACTCATTTGGGCCATGACTGTGAAATTGGCAACCAAGTAGTCATAGTAAATGGTACAGGTTTGTCGGGGCATGTCATCGTGGGAAACCAGGCTTTTATTTCAGGTTTGGTAGGAATACATCAATTTGTCCGAATTGGTAGAAACTCGATGATAGGCGGAATGGCCGGAGTGAATCAGGATGTTTTGCCTTTTTCAATGGTGGAAGGAACGCCTGCTCGTTTATTGAGTGTCAATGCGGTTGGATTAAAGCGGGCAAACTTTAAACCGAATGTAAGAGCCGCGATAAAAAAAGCTTTTAAAATAATTTCTCAGCCCGATCTGAATACCAGTCAGTCCATGGAAAAAATAAGATTGGAAGTTGAAATGCACGAAGAAATTAATCATCTGTTGGATTTTATTAAAAACTCCACTAGAGGGGTAACTAAGTAGTGAGTAAGGTTAAAGTTGGTGTTATTGGGGTAGGAAGGATGGGTACATACCATGTGGGTATTCTTGCCGAGTTACCTGGTGTTGAGCTTGCTGCGGTAGTAGATACAGACCCAAAAAATTTACAAGCAATCGAGAAAAATTACGGAATCCCCGGTTTCAACAACCATCAGGATATTTACGGCAAGGTTGAGGTTGCTGTAGTGGCTGTTCCGACAGGGTTGCATTACCCGATCACAAAAGATTTGTTGAGTGCAGGCATTCATGTATTGCTTGAAAAGCCTTGTGCGCACGACCTCGATCAGGCTCGCGAACTTTTTCAGATTGCCGAGGGTAAAGGTCTGACTTTGCATATTGGTCATGTGGAACGCTTCAATGGAGCGGTTCAGGAACTGCATAAAATTGTTGACTCCCCCATTTTTGTAGAGTGCAAGCGCATGGGGCCTTTTACAGATCGTATTAAAGATGATGGGGTGGTGCTCGATATTATGATCCATGATATCGATATCATTTTAAACCTTATTAAGTCCAAAGTAGTCGGCACTCATGTGTTGGGAGCATCAGTATTTTCTAGAAAAGACGATTTGGTAAACGCTCAACTTGAGTTCGAAAATGGATGTATAGCTAATATTCTTGCAAGTCGAGTATCACAGAACCAGGTCAGATCCCTTTCCGTCACTCAAAAAGATTCTTATGTTGTTCTGGATTACACGGATCAAGAAATTTATGTGCATAGAAAATCTTCCTCAGAGCATAAACTGAGCAAAGATTCAGTAAGGTATAAACAGGAATCGTTGGTTGAACGTATCTTTGTGCACAAAGAGAACCCTCTTAAACTGGAACTCAAACATTTTCTGGACTGCGCAACGAATGGTCACCAACGAAAAGTGGCTATCGATAGCGAACTGTATTCTTTAGAAATCGCTTTGAATATTCTTGGTCAGTTCAATAAAACAAATCAAAAATAATTTTGATTCGTCGTGTAGGCCAGCGGCGAACCGACGCAGTGAATAGGTTGATGCCCCTAAAACCCGAGAGCATCATCAAGTTTGTTACTATAGGGTTGTTAATATTTCTTCCCTTACAAGGCAGGGCTAACCGTCTGGTCTGAATTTTTGGAATGCCATCTCACCCTATAAGAAAAATCGGATTGATAGCGGGTACCGGAGAAATTCCGATCTACTTCGCCAGAAAAGCCCAGCAAAATGGAACAGAGTTGATAAGCATTGGTTTTTCGGATGAGATACAATCCAACCTATCGCCCTATTCAAAGAAATGCTATTCGTTCGGAGTTGGGCAACCCGGTAAAATTATTGATGCGTTGAAAAAAAATAACGTAGAAGATTTGCTGATATTGGGGAAAGTAGATAAGAGCATTATCTATAAACTTCAATTGCCCGATTTAAAATTCATCAAATTTTTGAAAAATATTGTTACCCATGAAGATAAGATTTTACTTTTAGGGGTGATCAATGAATTTGAAAAAGAAGGCATGCGTGTTCTAAACCAGAAAGATTTTTTAGCAGAAGTCTATCCCAAGACCGGTGTTCTGACCCGTAGAAAACCTTCTCAAAAAGAAGTGGAAGATATCGAATTCGGATTACCCATAGCGCGAAAACTGGCAGATATGGAAATCGGTCAAACTCTGGTGGTCAAAAATAAAACGGTTATCGCCGTTGAAGCGTTTGAAGGAACGGACAAGGCCATTCAACGTGGGTGTGAATTGATCAAGGGAGGGTGCGTGGTGATAAAGGTCAGTAGAACGAATCAGGACTATCGCTATGATAGTCCAGGTATTGGTCCGCAAACCATAGAAACTCTTATAGAAGGCAGAGCCTCGGTTTTAGCTTTAGAGGCAGAACGCGTGATGGTGGTGGAGCAGGAAAAAGTAGTTAAAATGTCTGATAAAGCCAAGCTTTCGGTGACATGTATTTAGTATTGTGAACTCTGACCTGGAAGGAGTGAGGGAGATGAATATTCTAGAACCTCATTTCTTAATAGTAGCGGGTGAAGCCTCAGGAGATTTGCATGGGGCAAAACTTGTTCAATCTTTATTAGATATTTATCCCAAAGCCCGGTTTACCGGAATGGGGGGTACCCGCATGAGCGCTGCTGGCGTCAATACGCTGTTTGGTATCGAGCGTATGGGTGCAGTAGGTTTGGTAGAAATTTTTGCCGATTTTGGTCATTATATTGGTGTCTATCGTGTCTTGATGAAAGAAATAGCATCGCGTAAATACACCGCAATAATACTGATTGATTACCCCACCTTGAATCTTAGGCTCGCAAAGCAAGGCCGAAGACACGATTGCCCAGTTTATTATTTTATTAGCCCACAAGTATGGGCCTGGAGAAAAGGAAGGATAAAAGATATTCGCAAATCGGTGCATAAGATGTTTGTTATTTTGCCTTTTGAGGAAGAGATGTACCGCGATGCAGGTGTTGATGCAGAGTTTTTGGGTCACCCCTTTATCGAACTGGTGCACCCGACTCGTACCCGTGAAGAAAGCCTGGAAAAATTTTCTCTGAATTCAGACATAAAAACTGTTGGACTTCTTCCTGGAAGCCGGATGAATGAAGTCACTTCTTTGTTGGATGAAATGTTGCAGGCCGCAGAGAAAATAAAAAAGGAGTTAGGCTCTTGCCAGTTCTTACTTCCCTTAGCTGAATCGATAGATACCGATTTGATTCAACAGAAGTTGGGTTCTAATCCGCTCGATATAAAAATAATACAAGGTGAAACCTATGACGTAATGAATACTTGCGATACTCTAATAATCGCATCGGGTTCAGCGACTCTTGAAGCGGGAATTATAGGTTGTCCCATGGTGATTGTTTATAAACTGAATCCATTGACTTATTGGTTGGCCCTCGTGCTTGTAAATACTCCTTATTATGGATTAGTCAATATCGTAGCGGGAGAAGGCGTTGCTCCAGAATTGATCCAGAGTGAGGCAAACGCAGATAATATTGCAGCAGAAACTTTGAAATTTTTAAAGAACCCTGAACACTGCCAGGAAATACGAGACCGATTGTTGCTAATTCGAAAAAACCTGGGTAGTCCGGGAGTGATGAAAGCCATTGCGTCAAGCATGGCTGATTCGTTATCAAAAATAACTCCACATGAAAAAATTTCTCTTTAATTATATAATTCCCTATCTTCTATATGGAGTGGTTTTTTTGTGGTGCGCAACACTTCGCATGAAGAACCTGAATAGTGAGGCGGAAGATCAAATCAATAATTTGACCGGGCCTTATATTCTAACTTTATGGCATGGAAGAATTTTTTATCTATTTTATTATCTAAGAAATCGCCCTGATTATTTTTTATTGATCAGCCCCAGTGCAGATGGAGATCTATTGGCAAAACTTGCACGTTTGATGGGGTATTCTGTGATTCGCGGGTCTACCTTCAAAAAAGCGGTACCTGCGGCCCGGTCCCTGATTCGCGTTTTGCGAGACGGGCAACGAATTATCATCATTGCAGATGGTTCCCGTGGTCCACGTTGTATTGCTCAGTCGGGTTCTGTGCAACTAGCGGGTATTACCAAACTGCCTTTGTTTCCAATGACTTATTTGGCAAAGAGCAAAGTAACTTTGAACACTTGGGACAAGTTTATCCTGCCTCTTCCCTTCACCCGTTGTAGCATTAATTTTGGTTCTCCTATTTATATTGCTTCGCGTTCTTCAGAAGAATTGGTTGAAGAAAAACGCCTTGAACTCGAAACGCAGTTAAACCAGCTATCTTCAAAATGTGACAAAGCCTGAAAACGCTTTAAAATTAACCATTTTTATGGGCATTTTGTCTCAAAATCAGGCACGGGTTCGGGTTTGAATTTAATAGGGGGGTATGGTATAGTTTCTCCGCTCCTTAAACTCCTTTAAATGCATAGTTTTTTGATCAGATACCCAGAATGTGTCGATCCCCCAAGGGTTGGCATGGAAATTGTATTCTCTAGGGTAAATGGTATTTTTAAAGGGGTTTATTTAAGCGAATCAATCAGGTGTCAGTATATAAACCTGATGGTAAAGTCGTCATCAAGCCCTGATCTATCTGAACAAATTGGCTAGAGGTTACTTATGAAAAAGGTTGAGGCGATTATTAAGCCTTTCAAATTAGATGAAGTCAAAGACAAGCTTAACGAAATAGGCATAAAAGGCATAACTGTCAGCGAAGTGAAAGGATTTGGTCGACAAAAAGGTCACACCGAATTATACCGGGGAGCAGAATATGTTGTGGATTTTCTTCCGAAGATAAAAATGGAAATCATTGTCAGTGATAACCAGGTGGAAGATGTCATCAACACAATTATGCAAGCCGCGCAGACAGGAAGAATTGGAGACGGGAAAATTTTTGTAATTGACCTTCAAGACACTGTTCGCATTCGTACTGGAGAACGAGGAGAAGATGCTGTTTAACTTTTGCAATAAGTTAGCTTTGTAGCTTGCAGTTGTGATCCCGGAAAGTTTATTTATTTTGGTTCAGCAGTCGCTATGCGGCGCTGAACTTTTGCATTTTATTTTAGTGAACATAATTTAATTAATTTTTGCAGGAGAAATGTTAATGACCCCCAAAGAGGCGGTAGATTTCGCTAAACAAAATAATGCTCGCGTCGTAGATTTGAAATTTACAGATCTATTGGGTACGTGGCAGCATTTTTCTGTTCCCACCAGTGAATTAAAAGAAGATATGTTTGAAGACGGGCTGGGTTTCGATGGCTCAAGTATCCGCGGCTGGCAGGCTATCAACGCCAGTGACATGCTGGTTATTCCTGATCCAACTACAACGGTTATGGATCCATTTATGAAGCATCCTACCGTTAGCATGATTTGTAATATTGTTGATCCAATAACCAAGGAAAAATACAGTAGAGATCCACGAAACATAGGGCAAAAAGCAGAAGCTTATCTTAAATCTACTGGAATCGGCGACACTGCGTATTTTGGTCCTGAAGCTGAGTTTTTCGTCTTCGACAATGTTCAGTATGACTCAACGACTAACGAATCTTTTTATTCTATTGATTCAGAAGAGGGAACCTGGAATACAGGTAGTGATGAAGGCCCGAACCTCGGTCACAAACCCCGGCATAAGGAAGGTTATTTTCCAGTTGCTCCGGCTGACACGCTTCAGGATATTCGATCTGAAATGATGTTGACGATGGAACAGGTCGGTCTCGAGATGGAATGTCATCATCATGAAGTGGCAACAGGCGGCCAGTGTGAACTCGCGATGCGCTTTTCGTCACTCGTTGATTGCGCTGATAAGCTGATGTGGTACAAATATATTGTTAAAAATGTTGCCAAGGCACACGGTAAAACGGCGACATTTATGCCGAAACCCATGTATGGCGATAACGGAACTGGAATGCACACCCATCAGAGTATTTGGAAGGATGGTAAACCTTTGTTTGCTGGAAACAGCTATGCGGGGTTTAGTGAAATGGGAATGCATTATATCGGTGGAATTCTGAAACATTCCAGAGCCATTTGTGCGATATCTAATCCAACCACAAACTCTTATAAAAGATTGGTTCCGGGATTCGAAGCACCGGTAAACCTGGCTTACTCAAGTCGCAACCGAAGTGCTGCGATTCGAATTCCAATGTATTCTCCGAGTCCTAAAGCAAAACGTTTGGAAATCCGTTACCCAGATCCATCCTGTAACGGTTACCTCGCTTTTGTAGTGATGTTAATGGCAGGATTGGACGGAATTCAGAATAAAATCGACCCCGGTGAGCCGTTGGATAAAAATATTTATTCTCTCGGACCGGAAGAGTTGGCAAATATTCCTACTCTGCCGCATTCCTTGGAAGATGCTATCCAGGCTTTGCAAGATGATCATGAATTCTTGCTTAAGGGTGATGTGTTCACTCAGGATGTGGTTGATACATGGATCGATTATAAAAGAGAAAATGAGATTGATCAGATGCGATTGCGTCCGCATCCACTTGAATTTCAAATGTACTACGATTGCTGATTTGGTGAATGCCGGAGATGTGATTTCCCCCTGGGTTCACCCAGGGGGTTTTTTTTTGTTTTCGGGAATACAAGGTGAAGATTTCTTATCTCTTTGAGAGAGCTTTGCATTTTTGTTAGTTATTTTTCAAAAGGTGATTCGTTGAACTCCAAAGAAACACTAATAGAAAAAATCCATAACGGTGAACCTTGGGATAGTCAGTTGGAGTCTGACTTAATGAATTTTGGGTTTCAGGTCCCTTCGAAATGTTGGAAAGATTTAATTTCTCTCGCCAAAGATGTAAATTTCAAAAAACTCTATCCGCAATTTTTTTCAAGCCTATTAGAAATATCCGCACGCTCGCATAATGCAGATTTGGCATTGCATAACCTCGAACGTTTTTCTGAAAAATTTTCTGACAAAGATCATTTGTTCACGCAGTTCTCGGAATTTAAAACTCTGCTGGAGGCATTGGTTTTTTTATTTTCAGGGAGTCAGATTCTTACAGACTCCCTTCTCAGTGAGCCTTCCTATGTGAATTGGCTGAGCCGGCCCGACACTCTGACAAAATCCAAATCAAAAGATATTTTGATAAGAGATTTTTACGAATGGGAAGGCTTTGATGAAAAAGATATTTCAGTCATCCTTAGGAAATTCAAAAAACGAGAATACATACGCATCGGCCTTCGCGACTTGCTCGGAAACGTGGAGCTAATGGAAACGGTAGGTGATATTTCTAACCTGGCAGATGTTTGTTTGCAAATTGCTTATGAAAAAGCGAATAGGGATTTGCAAAAAAAACACGGAATTCCTTCGTATGAAGATGCGGATGGGAATTTGAAAGTAGCGGAGTTTGCTATTCTTGGTATGGGAAAGCTGGGAGGGCAGGAGCTAAACTACAGTTCGGATATCGATCTTATTTATATCTATACTTCAAGTCACGGCGAAACCCAACCCGGACCATCCCAATCGATTACAGGTATAAAAATATCCAACCATGAATATTTCTCGAAATTAGCGCGGCAAATTACCCAGTACATAAATGAAATTACTTCCGAAGGAAATGTTTTTCGGGTCGATTTAGATCTTCGACCTGATGGTCCTAGCGGTGAAATTACAAGTTCGCTTGCTAGCTGCGAAACCTATTATCAGTCCTGGGGAAGAACCTGGGAAAGGCAGGCCATGATCAAAGCCAGAGTTTCGGCTGGTAATGAAGCTTTAGGCAGAGAATTTTTTGCAATGATGGAGCCGTTTATCTATCGCCGTAGTTTGGATTTTGAAGCTATAGAAGAAATCAAATCCATGAAGAACCGTATCAACCAAACCCTGAAGGGTAAAAAATCCGGAAATATCAAGCTTGGGTTCGGAGGCATACGCGAGGTTGAATTTTTTATTCAGGCTTATCAACTTTTGTTCGGGGGTAGGGATAAAGAATTGCGCACCCGAGGATCTCTGATGGCTTTGGAGGTTTTGAAAGATAAAAATATTATCGCTGAAGAAGATTACTTATGTCTTTCCGAGGCTTATATTTTTTTAAGGCATCTTGAGAACAGGGTGCAAATAACCTTTGGTCTGCAAACTCATCAACTCCCGGAAAATGATGCGGACCGGGTAGTCCTTGCTAAAAAGATGCGGATCGATGGAAAGACAATGGAGGAGTTGTCCGCTAACTTGATGAAGGTTTATGAATCGCACACCTCTTTTGTTGGAAAAATTTTTTCTGAGCAGTTTGCAGAAAAAGAAAAACGCAAAGCTGCAGAAAAGATTTCGCGTGAATGGGAACAATCGCGGGAAGGGGAGATATTATTTTCTGAAGATACTCTTGCATCCATTCCTTTAATTAGAGATCCGATTCAGGCATTTCGATTTTTAAAAGTATTGCGTGACGGTTCCGCATTTTCGCATCCTTCGGAAAAAAGTATAAAGGTATTCAATTTTATCTTGCCAAAAATCATTATCCAATGCGGCCGGGTTCCAAGCCCTGGGGAGGCAATTGAAAACCTGTGCCGGTTTATCGAAGCCACGGGAGCGAGAGAATCTTTTCTGAACTTATTTCAAGAGAACGAAAAGTTTATGGAACTTTTGCTTATCCTGTTTGGAAGCAGCGGTCTTCTTTCCCAGATAATTATAAAAAAACCTGAATTGGTAGACCTTCTAACGGATATGGATGCGGTTTATCGGTTTAAGACACCTGAAAAAATTTCAGAAAATTTAGATAAGTATTTACTGGCAGGCACTACCCTAAATGAAAAGTCGCTTATTCTGCGTCGATTTAAACAAGCTGAAGAGTTGCGGATCGGTGTGAGATATCTGATCAAGGAAGCAGATTTAGAAGGCACGCTTTCCGATCTCTCAAATCTTGCTGATGTTTATCTTCAGGGAGTTCTCAATCTGGCTTGTAAGGAAGTGAGTCAGAAAAGCGGCCATCCTGTTGCTAAAGATTTTTGTATTGTAGGCATGGGAAAATTGGGTGGCGGAGAATTGAATTTTGGTTCTGATTTAGATGTTATTTTCGTTTATGACGAACCCGACGAGAATAATGGAACCCATTATGCTGCCATTTCCCAATTGATCTACAAGCTGACCTCCGAAATGACTTCTGCGGGATACGCCTACAAAATCGATACGGATCTTCGACCCGAAGGGGGTGCAGGGGTTTTAGTTATGTCAATCGCAGGTTATGAACGCTATTTCAAGACGCGAGCAAGAATCTGGGAACAGCATGCAATGGTGAGGGCGCGCGTGGTAGCTGGAAGTAAAGAAGTTGGCGAAAAATTTATGGAACGAGTTCACAGTTTTGTATTTCAGGATAATTTTGAATACAGCGCGCTCATAGAAATTTCGCGGATGCGGGAGCGGATGGAATTGGAGTTGGGCCAGGAAAAAAGGAAAGGTAAAAATGTAAAGCTTGGGTTTGGAGGGATTGCAGATATTGAATTTGCTATGCAAATTTTACAATTGATGCACGGGAAAAAAAATCCACGCCTCCGAAAAACCAATACACTAAGCGCTCTCGATATGTTTGTTGCCCAGGGAATGATAGATCAGAGTAAAGCGGACCAGGCGAAAGGAAATTATCTTTTTTTGAGAAGACTGGAATGTGCGTTGCGGATTATTCACGAGAACCCCACCAATAACCTTCCGAAGGAAGTGCGCGACCTAGCGCAACTTGCTCGTCTGATGTCCTACACTGGGGATGATGAGGATAGCCTTGCCAATGCTTTACTGAAAGACTACGAAAAGCACACAGTGCAGATGCGGGATTATTACCGTGATACCATAGGGCAATTATTGCGTACCGGGCCTAGCTCATCTTCTGCAGAAGAAAACGAGAATAGGCCTATCGATACTGTCAATTAAGAGAGATATTTAAGATGTTTTAAACATCTCAACTTAAGACCATTTGAGTTAATATTTTCTCAAATTTTAAATTTACTTACCAAGCCTTGAAGATCAGCTGCAAGCTTTGAAAGCTCGTCGGCTGCATCCTTGGTCTGGCTGGAACCCTGTGTGGTTTCTTCCGCTACGGTTGAAACACCCGCGATATTCTGAGAGATTTGCCCGACTCCCTTTGCGGCTTCCTGAACATTTCTCGACATTTCATTTGTTGTTGCACTTTGTTCTTCGACTGCACTGGCAATGGTACTGGAGATGTCATTTATTTGATTAATAATAGTGCTAATCTCCCCAATAGCTTCAACCGCATTTCCTGTATTGGACTGAATGGTCTCAACTTTATTGCTAATTTCCTCTGTGGCTTTCGCTGTCTGATTTGCAAGCTCTTTCACTTCATTAGCCACGACGGCAAAGCCTTTTCCTGCTTCACCGGCACGGCTGCCTCTATTGTAGCATTCAGGGCTAACAAGTTGGTTTGTTCC
The DNA here is from genome assembly GCA_013349585.1 of Nitrospinota bacterium. GTDB lineage: Bacteria > Nitrospinota > Nitrospinia > Nitrospinales > VA-1 > UBA8687. The sequence continues at coordinate 19,364 of DUZG01000006.1, forward strand.
GCAATAGAGGTGATCACTTTAACGATTTCACCAATTTCCTTGGAACTTTCACCAAGAGTGCTTATGGTTTCATTGGTTCGTATAGCCACTTCAACGGCTTCGCTGGGAATTTGAGCTGCCTTAGTTGAATTGATAGCGATTTCACTGATGCTTGCACTCATTTCTTCTGCTCCTGTAGCAACCGTCTGAACGTTATTGCTCATTCTTCACTGGCAGAAGCAATTACCCCAGCTTGAGCAGATGTTTCTTCTGCATTGGCGGACATAGTCGTGCTGGTGCAGTGAGTTCTTCTGCGGCAGCACTGACAGACTCTGCATTTTTTCCAATGTCTCCCAGGTCATTACGTAAGCTGGAAAAGAACTTTTTGAGTCCCTCACCCATTCGTCCAATTGCGTTATCACCGGTGATGGTGATTTCCTGAGTGAGGTCTCCTTCCGAGGCGGCTTTAACTACATCTAGCATGACATCGACTTTTCCTTGAAGTTCTTTGGCCAATTTCTGTTCACGTTCTGTTGCCTCGTTTGCAATTTTTTATTTTTGTACCTAGTCTGTAACGATACCCCAATCGACCATGGGTCCAAGATAATCACTGTTGTCATCTACGTTTGCTGTAATACTGAGCTTCAAAATTTCAGGCCCCACTTGGATCATTGCTTCGTGTCGCAGGTTGGCTGGGTTAGAAAGTATTTTTCGTTGATGGGCTGGGTTTTTGTGAAATATATCAACAGATTGCCCAACGATTGTATCCACTTTTGTAGGAAGATGCTGCTCCAAGGTTCTAAGAACTTTTGTAGAGGCGGGATTCATGTACTGAATAACTAAATCCTTATCAGCTGCAATCATATTTCCCGGATTATTTTCTACAAAGCCAGCGAGCCGATTGATCCTTTTTTCCTGTTCAATTCTTGTTGTTGCCACACTCCAAGTGATAATGGGGCCAGTGTATTTCCTTTCCTTATCTAGGATTGCGAAAGCCTCAAGCTCAAGAATTTCAGGTCCCAATTGAAATTGTGCTTTATAAGGCATGTTGTTGGGATCAGACAATATTTTGCGTTGGTGTGCCGGATTTTTATGAAAAATGTCTATGCTTTTTCGCATTATCTGATCGGCTGGGATGGGTAGATATTGCTCTATGGTCTTAAGAGTTTTTCAGATGCTGGGTTTATGTAAAGAACGTTAAAATCTTTAGCATCTACCATCATGAAGTTGAAGGGAGCATTTTCGATCATACACTGGACACGGTCTGTGTCTTCAATGGGTTTTCTAACTGCTTTTAAAATGACTTTTGTAAAAATTGCAGTCAACGCTAATCCTATAACAAGTAATATTCATAGATTGGTAACCAAGGACTCTAAACGGTCTTTAGAATTTAACATGTCAGCTGCGAGTAGCTGCTTCTGGTTTGCCGCCATAGCATCAAATTGCACTTTGATTTCAAAGGCCGGTTGGGGCTGCTTTGGTACTGAGCTAGGTATTGGCGACATTCCATTCTTTGCCACCACGAATAGCTAACATTTTTTCAGGCAGAAGAGAAAATGCCTCTCTCGCTTGAGAAAACTCCTCAAATAATATTGCTTGTTCGGGTGACAGAAGGTTTTTAGTGGCGGTTAAATCGCCAAAGCAGATAATATTTTTTTCCACATGACATCAAACGAATATTTGAATTTGAAATTTTCAAAAATAAGAAAAGCTCGAATACTAGTCAAAGATCGAGCTGTGGTTCCTCGTACATCGGCCAACATGCCGAGTAGGGATTTTCGTTCAGGGGTTGCCGCCTGTTTTGCTTCGTGATTTATTATTTTAGTAATGGCGCTAACTAGAACGCCGGCTTTTGGCGCCGCATCTTGAAGTAAAATTTTATTTGCAGGCAGAATATCGATTGTTCCAGAGATAGCTTCGTTTTCATTCTTAAAATTTTGAAAGTCTTTCAATTTAGATTTGATGACAGTCATTCGCTGTACATTTTCCGGGTTGGTCCAATTTCCAGAAAATGCTTTCATTTTATCTATTGAAGGCTAAATTTCTTCGGACCAAGATTTTTCGCGTTCTACTTTAAATTTGTTTTTTCCAAGAATCATCCACCCACGTAGGGCGGCAAGGGAATGGTTTATGTCGTTCAGCATCATCAGGCTGTTTTGGGCTGTGGGAACTCGCAAATCAACAACTTTGCAAGAGATTTCCTTAACCTCTTTCGTTTGCCAAATTGCATTGCCTACGATAATATGGCAACCAGAACAAAGCATATTTAAATTTTTGCGACAATTTTTAATCCATTAAACCAATTCAGCATATCCCCTCTCCTCATTCCTTAAATAGGAATACAAAAATATTTTTTATAAATGCAGGGTTAATTTTTTTTTGATATTTTTTATATCAGATAGAAGATTAACGTAGTTCAATGGATTTATTAAAAAAGGGTATATTTTTATTTTTCTGCCTTAATATTTAGATTAGTACATTATATTTGTCTGGGGATAGTTGTCTGGTAATTAGTGGAAGGATTTTCGTTTGGGTAAAAACACCCAGGCCCCTGTTGGAGCTAATCCGCGAGAGGTGCCCTAGGGTTTTGAGGTCTTTTTTGAAAAAGCATTGAGCTTGTAGGCGACGCTGTCGATCAGAGCTTGCCAACTGGCCTCGATGATATTTTCGGATACGCCTACGGTTCCCCATTTGCTGTGGTGGTCGCCCGATTCGATCAGTACACGAGTTTTGGCGCGTGTGCCTTTTTTCTCTTCGAGAATTCGTACTTTGTAATCGTAGAGGTTGACTTCTTCCAGTTCTGGGTAAAATTTTACCAATGCTTTTTTGATGGCCTTATCGAGAGCGTTGACGGGGCCCGTTCCTTCTGCTACAGAAACTTCTTGCACCCCGTTCACTTTTAATTTTACGGTGGCCTCAGATATAGGTTCTTCATCTTCCTGACGCTTTTCAACGATGACGCGGAAACCGATAAACTCAAAGAAGACTTCTTTTTCACCCAGAGCATCCCGCATCATTAATTCGAAAGAAGCTTCCGCTCCTTCATACTGAAACCCCAGATTTTCAGATTCCTTGAGAGTTGCCAATATCTTCTGAATTTTAGGATCATTCCCATCGACATCAATGCCAAACTCTTTGGCTTTATGAAGCACATTGCTTTTTCCGGAAAGGTCAGATATCAGGATACGCTGGTTATTACCGACTACTTCGGGTTTGATATGTTCATAGGTCTTCGCATTTTTGCGCACTGCGCTTACGTGAACGCCGCCTTTGTGGGCAAAGGCACTTTTACCGACAAACGGTTGTTGATTCCAATGTGCTTTATTTGCCAATTCATCTACAAATGCGGAAACATCTTTTAACGTTTCAAGCTGCTCATCTGAAATGCAATCGAGTCCCATTTTGATTTTTAAATTGGGGATTACGGAGATAAGATTCGCATTTCCACATCTCTCGCCAATGCCATTCACTGTTCCTTGGACTTGTTGCGCTCCTGCACGCACTGCGCTTAGCGAATTTGCTACGGCTAACTCAGAATCGTTGTGGGCATGGATCCCTAGTTTGATTGAAACGGATTTATTAACTTCCGCAAAAATAGAGTGCACCTGGTCAGGAAGCGTTCCACCGTTGGTGTCACAGAGTATGATCCAGTCTGCACCTGCTGACTCAGCCTCTTTGATTGCTTTTATTGCGTATTCTGGATTATTTTTGTAGCCATCAAAAAAATGTTCGGCATCGAACAAAACTTCAGTTCGGTGTTTTTTAAGGTAGCTGATGCTATCAAAAATCATCCTCAGGTTTTCATCGAGGGTAGTGGACAAGGCATCTATTATATGCAGGTCCCATGTTTTTCCGAAAAGGGTGATAACTTCGGTTTCGGTTTTCATCAGAGCTTGTAAAACGATGTCCTCTTCTACCTTTTTATCAGGATAGCGGGTACTGCCAAATGCGGTGATTTTTGTTTGTAAAAAGTTTGCGCGGCTAGCTTTGGAAAAAAACTCGATGTCGCGTGGGTTCGACCCTGGCCAACCGCCCTCGACATAATGCACCCCCAGCTCATCGAGCCTGTGAGCGATGCGCATTTTATCTTCAACAGTGAACGATACACCTTCTGCTTGCGAGCCATCGCGAAGTGTGGTGTCGTATATTTTTACTGAGTTCATTTTTTCTTAATTTTAGATTTTTTACGGGCCGGACTATTTTTATTTTCGATACTTTTTATGGGTGTTGGCTTGGTGTCCAGACCGAATGCCGTATGAAGCGCATTAACAGCGGCTTTAGTATGCTTTTGTTCGATGATGCATGAAACTTTTATTTCTGAAGTACTAATCATCAGAATATTAATTTTTTCTTTAGAAAGCGATTTAAAAATCCGTGCTGCAACCCCTGAATGGCTTCTCATCCCTGCGCCTACAATGGAGATTTTAGCTATCTTCGAATCGGCACTGACGTTTACAGCGCGAATCTTTTTAGCCACTTTTTCCATGATGACCATTGCTTCATTCAACTCTTCACGATCCAGTGTGAAAGATAAGTCGGTATGGCCTTCGGCACTGATATTCTGGATGATCATGTCCACAGAAAGACCGGCATCAGCAATGGAACCAAATATATTTGCTGCTATACCCGGTTGATCGGGGACTTCTTTCAAAGTGATTTTCGCTTGATTTTTATCGTACATGATTCCGGAAACCACCGGCTGTTCCATATTTGAATCCTCCTCGCAGATCAACGTTCCTTTGCCCCCTTCTATATAAGAGGACTTTACGACCAAAGGCATTCGAAACTTATGAGCAAATTCAACGCAACGTATTTGTAGAACTTTAGCCCCTAAGCTGGCCATTTCGAGCATCTCATCATACGATACCACATCAAGCTTTTTTGCTTTTGGTACCATTCTTGGATCTGCTGTATAAACGCCATCAACATCGGTATAAATTTCGCATTGGGAGGCGCCGAGCGCAACAGCCAAAGCAACGGCAGAAGTGTCAGAGCCACCCCGCCCCAATGTTGTTACATCGCCTTTTTCATTGATGCCTTGAAAGCCAGCTACAACGATAACGTTGTTCTCTTTTAAAGCTTGTTGAGCCCTTTTAGCATCGATTTGTTTAATCCGTGCGCGGGTATGCACACTATCTGTTTGCAAGCCGATCTGCCTTCCCGTCATAGAGATCGCAGGGATGCCCAGAGCTTGAAGGGCCATAGTCAACAATGCGCTTGATATTCTTTCCCCCGACGAAAGTAAAAGGTCCATCTCTCTTCTTTCCGGGTTGTCGCAAATTTGGTGGGCCAATTTTACAAGCTTATCGGTTTCGCCAGCCATTGCTGAAACTACGACCACCACCTGGGTTCCTGTTTTGCGGATGCGAGCGATTCTTTGGGCAACGTGTTGAATACGATCAATAGTACCGACCGATGTGCCACCATATTTTTGTACGACTAAGGGCATGTTCATAATGCATTATTTAAGAATGCTTCGATTAGCTCGGGGGCGGTGTTAAATTTTTTCCCCGAATCTAAAATTTGTTCGTCATATTTTGTTAAGCCGCCGGTTTCTTCTTTAGCTTTCGAAGAGTAAACCAGATAGGGCACAGGGCCTCGGTCGTACTTCATCAACGATGCGGAGCTTACATGATTGACAACAATCAGTAGTTTTGTTTCTTCCTGTGTCTCAAGGGCTTGAGCAATGGGTTTGACCACTTCTGAGTCAAAATCTTCAATCGCCAGAATTTTATCGTCAATACTGCCTTTAAGGGAAACTTCTTCTCCCGCAGAAATATGTAAAAAGACCACATCTTTCTTTTCCAGTTCTGCCAGAGTTGTTTTTACTTTTCCAGAATAATTGGTGTTGTAAAAACCGGTTGCTCCTTCTACATCTATAACTTCTATCCCTGAAGTCTTGGCAATGCCTTTGACCATCGATGATGCGGTGATGACTGATGCCGATTTTCCAAATCGCTTATGGAAAGTGGGTAGCGAAGGAAGCTCGCCGTTCCCCCAGAGCCAGATGCTGTTAACAGCATCTTTTTGTTCCTGAATGCGTTTTTGATTATAAGGAAGATTGTGCAAAACTATTTGCGCTTGATTCATCACGAAAACAAGATCGCGCACGTCTTTTCCTTCGGGCATAAACTTTCTTATTCCCTCGCCAATAAGTTCGTTGGGCGGAGTCAACCTTTCCTGTATCGGCGGATTTTTTACTACTACGAGATTATGATACCCCCTCCCATGATGGAACGTGGCTTCGGTCACCTGTACGTTTAAAGCATTTATTAATAGCTCAGAATCTTCAGCGGATAAATTTCCGCCTGTATAATCCTTCATCACCATATCGTCATGGGTGGCTTGAAGGGTTATTAGATCGCAGCATAAAACGGTTTCATCTGCTTCAGGTTTTACTCCTAGCCCAATTGCATCGAGAGCGGCATGACCGATTTTATATTTTTCTGGATCGTAGCCCAAAAGTCCCAGGCAGGAAATTTCATTTCCTAGGTGAAGACTGTCCGGCAGAGTTTGCACTGGCCCACATTGACCTTTTTTCACCAGGGCATCCAGATTGGGCGTCTCTGCAAGCTGCAAAGGAGTTTTATTATCTTTTTCAGCGAAAGGCTTGTCAGTCAGGCCTGCCACAATTATGACTAAATATTTCATTTCATTAGGGAATTTATTGGTCCGAAAAGCCGGGGATTAAGAATTATAACTTAGTTTTTCTAAATTCCCCAGTCCAAATGCGAAGTTGTGTTTATAAATGTAAAGAAAGGCGTAAAATAAAAGAACAACTAGTATGCTTATCAAAGGCGAAATTTTTTAAATGTTTCAAATTTGAAACTTTAAACAAAATCTTACTAAAAATACAGAACAGAACGAGTTATATTTTTATTGGTTTAGCAATATCTTTTTGTCTAAAAATTAGATTTTACCCATAAAAATCAAACTGTTATGGACGGTAAGTCACTTTTGTGATACGGTATTTTAAATTATTTAATATCGCTAAGTGAATGGAATATTTTGAGATTTTTTATCCATTAGTTTCTGAGAGGAATTAAGGAGATTAGACATGTATGAGGTGAACGAAATTTGTAAAAATGGCTCGTCTCTACCCCTGACCACTGATGGTAACCTTCGCATTGTATTTATAGGTACGGGTTCTGCTTTTGCAAAGCGCCGGCGACAGTCCAATATGCTTATCATTCAAGGTGACCACCATGTTTTGATTGATTGTGGCACGCAGGGACCATTGGCATTGAATGATGTGGGGCTGAGTGTTTTGAAAGTACGTTGCTACCACCCTACACATAGCCATGCAGACCATATTGGCGGATTGGAAGAAGTCGCGTTGATGAACCGCTACACCCCAAACGCGGAAAAACCAGATATGATTATTCTGCGTGATTATCAGGATCTGCTATGGAGTAAAAGTCTGGCGGGAGGTTGCGAATCCTGTGAGGCTAGTCAAGGCCGTCCACTTCAACTGAATGATTTTTTCAATATTTTACGTCCACAAAATATAGAGATAGATGGCCGAAAATTCTGGTCATATAAACATGGGCCCATTGAGCTGGTTATAATGAGGACCCGGCATTTCCCAGACACGGCTATCAGCGTTGATGAATCGCAATGGTGTTCAGGTGTTTTTATAAATCGACGTGCTTGGATTTCGGGAGACACAATGTTTGATGCAGATTACCCGATTCGATTCAGTAAAACGGCTGAGGTCATGTTCCATGATACGCAATTGTTTTTTGGCGGTGTGCATGCTTCATATCAAGAGCTGAATACTTTGCCGGATGATGTTAAATCAAAAATGTATTTGTACCATTATGGGGATAACTGGGATAAACCGGAAACCTGGGCAAAAGGGGCAACCGATTATACGGGTGAACCTGCTAAAGATGGTTTTCTGGGCTGGACAGAACAGAATGTGGCATACGATTTCAAATAAATAATATTTCTGATAAAGTTTCGCGTTCCCCACAGGTTTTAAGTATCAAAATAATGTTAGGGCGGTTAAGGAGGATGGCCCGAAGATGAATTACCATATTACTTTAAGCACTTGGTCCGGGGAAAGTAGGACAGAAGCCGCCGAGAAGCTATCAAGAATATTCCGCCTGAATAAGGAAAAAGGCATAGCTATATTGGAAGGTCTATGCGAAGGACTTCCCTAGCGATTTAAAAATACTATTTCCAACCAACAGGCAACTCAAGCTTCAAAATTTTTACAAGAGGTTGGGTTCTCTGTAGACATCACACCGGAAGAAGGAGAGGTAGAACCTTTACCGGTACCCACCGATGAGACTGAACCCGCAGTATCCGCGACACCTTTAGAAACTGAATCCTCTTATCGCATGGGATTTCAGGGAGATGGTTGCACTTTATTCGGCATCACTTTCATCAATCTCATAAAAACTATATTCACTCTCGGATTTTATCGATTCTGGGCAAAGACCCGTGTGCGCCAATATCTTTGGGGACAAACGCTTCTTGCCGGTGACCGCTTTTCTTATCACGGAACGGCAAAGGAGTTGTTGCGAGGTGCTGTTCGTTTTGGATTATTTTTTCTTTTTTTCGTTGCGGTGAGTGTCTACATTTTTCTTAAGTTTGGCTCGGAAGAAAGTGAACTGGTTGGAAATTTATTTACAGTGGTCTTTATGTTTTGGCTTCCATTTCTTATGGTGGGAGCATGGCGGTATCGTCTTTCCAGAACAGCGTGGAGGGGAATACGATTCTCCTTCCATGGTCAGGGGCGACAAGCCTTGGCAGTTTATTTTAAAGGTTATCTAGCCGTTCCTCTGACACTAGGATTATATTGGCCCTACTTTAAAATGGAGACAGAAAAATTCTGGCGACAGAATTCCAGATTCGGTGATTTGCGGATGCGTTTTTCCGGGGAAGGAAAAGATTTTCTGAAAAAATTTATTTTTGCCCTATTACTTACTCCTTTAACGCTGGGGTTTTATCTTTTCTGGTTCAGTGCCGATTTAAGTCGCTATATATGGTCCCATACTCATATTGGGGATGCCACTTTCCATTTTCCTATTAAGGGAGGAGATTATTTCAATTTAAAAATGGTTAATTTTTTCATAATTATTTTTACTCTCGGCCTGGGTAATTCTTGGGTTGTGGTTCGCAACCGTAAATTTATTACTGACCATTTAACATTTTCCGGAAATATTGAACTCAATCGAGTCGTCCAGGAAATGCAAGACAGTGGAGCCTTTGGCGAAGAGAGTATGGATATTATGGATGTGCCCATTGAAATCGGTTAAGCTTCCCTTAGAAGATTTCTGAAAACTTCCAAACCGTCACCTTCAAGAAGCTAAAGGTATCGAAGGATTGCGGCTTATTCAATGCTCGCATCAGGAGCGGGAATGGTTACCTCAAAAATTCAGTTTAGCGGTTCCCTGTTCGATGGAAAAAATGCGCAAAAAAAACCCGTTCGCATCGAATTAACTCCGTACCATATTAAGCTTACACTTCCCGGTCGTTCTGCGGTGACTTGGCCTTACTCGGACATTCGATGGGCTGCAGAAACAATTCCTTTCCATATTGAACATCAGCTCAATACCCCGGGAGAGATATTGGAAACTCTTGTTGTGGAAGATCCTGATTTTTATGAAAACTGTCGAAGAATAGCCCCGGATAATTTTTCCCGCATAACAGAAATTTTTTTTTTCAATTGGACAATATTTTTAGTGGGAGTTTTAATCCTCCTTTTTTCTTTTTATGTAGCATTTAAAATTGTTCCACATTATTTTGTGGGCCAGCTCGTAGATAAGGTTCCGGTGGAATGGGAGGAAAAATTAGGAGACGCAGTTTTGTCTGCCTTCCCGGTAGAAAAAAATCCTGACCCGAAAGTAATGGCGTTGCTCACGGATATACTGCACCTTTTAAAGCAATCTAAGGTTGAAGAGACTCCCTACAACCTAAAAATTTTTATTTTGCAGACTGAACAAATCAATGCATTAGCTCTGCCCGGTGGGAATATTATCGTCTTTGAAGGATTGCTTAAAATAGCCGACTCTAATGAAGAGCTCGCAGGTGTGCTGGCTCATGAAGCACAACATATATTTCTGAAACACTCTACCCGAGGTATCTTACGGAACCTGGCATCCGGGATGTTACTAGCTCTGGTTCTGGGAGATGCTAATGCCGTTATGGAGAGCGCGGTTAGTATTGCTGGGAAACTCAATACCCTGGGTTTTAGCCGTAAAATGGAAACGGAGGCCGATATGAAAGGGGTGGAACTAATGTTGGATGCAAAAATCAATCCGCAGGGAATGTTAAGTATTTATAATAAGTTACTGAAAAAAGAGTTGAAATTAGAGGAGAATAAAAAGAACGTATCCACATCTAAAAATGTCAAAGAAATATTTTCTTATCTGTCTACCCATCCGTCTGCTAAAAGTCGCCTCAAAAAACTTGAAAAAAAAATAAAGAATAATGCAGATAAACTCTGGATACCCCTTTATCCCAATACCCACTGGAATGAAATAAAACCAAGAGATTGATGAACAATCCCAAATTTAAAAGTTTTCAATTTGATCTGAAACCTGGATTATATTTTTTATAGGGTCTGGCTCTTTGTTTCAGATTGCCTAGGTTTGATGCGGTATTGGCAAGTGATGAACTAGCGATGGTGTCCCTATGGAACCAGATGCCTTATGAGAAAATAATTCAAAAAAAAAACAGTACCCCAATAATCATATTTTTTTAAGGCTAATTCTGAGCTTATTGCTAAAGTCCTTTGGGTTGTATGAATGGCTCCTTCGTCTCCCAATATTAATTTGTGTAATTTTAAGTATTTATCTCAGTTTCAAGGCAGGCAAGGTCATCGGAAAAGATGCACTGGTAGGTTGGATGACAGCTTTTTTTTTGGCCTTACCTTAAGTGAGTGGCATATATTTGTCCCTACAAATACTTGAGGCTATCTTGTAATTATGATGTTGGGGCAAATTTTTTTTGTAAAACTGTTAGGACGATTGAAAGAAAAACAAAATACGTATTCAATACGACAGGGGAAAAGCAAATATTTTAGTAAGTTCATTGAGTGGATTGTCGATTTGGACCGTGTGAAGCTGGACTTTACCCTCATTTATTTTTTTCAAATTATATTTAGCTATATGTTTTTTGGGAATTATTGTTTCAAGAAGGGCCGTTAAAAAAACTTCTGAAAACATACTTCTTGTTCCATTGATAACTTTGCTGGCAGGTTTGGTAGTTTTTTACTGGAAGTATTATGTGTGGATATCTCCAGAAATGTAGGCTTCAGAAAAATCAAATGCAACAATCTTCTTTGAACTTACTGTTTAGTGAAGTGATGGTTAAATGGTTGGCTCCATTTGAACAATTAAAATTTATATTTCTGACTTAGGCGCTTGCATGGGGAGGGGTGGAGCTTGTGGAAACAAAAACCAGAAAAAATATAACTTATAGTATTAATTTTGCTCGGACATATTATTGCAGGAATTTTAGGATTTAAATTAGGATTGTTGCCGGGAGTACCTCATGCTCGGACCTATTTTTATTTGCAACCATTTTTCATAATGTTAGCTTCATTGGGAGTTTTTATATTAGGAAGAGCATTAAGGTGCTGTATTAAGGACAAACTTAATGAAAAGACTAAAAAAATAATACTTCCATTGGCATTCGGGATGATTGGATTTATTTTCATATTAACAGCGACTACTAAATAGTTATCAGGAAAATTATATAAAATGTTCATAACGTGAGCCTCTAAAAAAGGTATTGGATTTCGCGCGATAATTGAATAAAAATAATTTATTTATCACTCCAGATGATATACATGTCGAATTTTATCTTTATGGGGCAGTTGAAATGCGACAGGGGGTTGAAAATATTCTTAGAGAAGGAAGGTTGATAATATTTATTTTCTTGAATACCATAAAAATGGAACTTCTTCCTTCGTAGTCCCAAAAGATAGGAAATTTATAAAGTTTTTGGGTATCATCCCTTGGTTCACAATGATAAGAATGATTTTCCTTCATTGCCTATAGAGGCAATGAAGGAAGTAGATCGATTAGGACCTTTCGTGTTCCATAAAATAAATCCTGGTTGGTTGAAGAAAAAGAAAATTTGAAAAAAGAATTTGAAACTGTGGGTGTAATGGGGGAGAAATACTTCCTATGGAAAAGCACGGAAGTTGGGAAAGACATCCAAAATCAAATAAAATATGTAGATTCATTTTTAATAGCTTTTAAAACAAAACAATCTAAGGCTCGATATAACCTGAACTTAAATTTGATGAATGTGTCAGGGGGCGAGATAGATTTTTCGGCAGCCTTTTTAGAAGGCCAAATGATAGATAAGCAGATAAAGTATAACCCTACTTGGAAAGTAAATGGTTGGTCTCTGGATCACCCCTATTGGAACAGTATATTAAACCGGAATTGGAATCCGGCGGTTTCAGTTTCTTCCGGAGCGAGTACGATTGCTGTGTTGGATGTGCATTTATTCGAAAAGAAAAATTCAGGAATGTTGAAAGATTTTTTAAGTTATTAAATTTCGATGCCCGATGATCTAGTAAAATTTGGAGTTAATGGAACATGATTGTTGTTACTGGTGGAGCAGGCTTTATCGGCAGTGCTCTGATACATGGATTAAACAAAAAAGGCATAAAAAATATCTGGGTTGTCGATCAGGTTGACCATCTTGATAAACAGGAAAACTTGAACCTTCTCGCTTTTGACCGTCTGATTGGGATAGATGATTTTCTGAAAGATGTTTTGGAGAAAAGACTTGCCCGTTGCGATGCGATACTTCATATGGGTGCCTGTTCGTCAACAACTGAAACCGATGAATCTTTTTTGACAAAAAATAATTTTGAATATACGCGACATCTGGCTAGTTTTTGTCTAGAAAAGGGAATTCGATTTATTTATGCCTCCAGCGCGGCCACCTATGGTGCAGGTGAAAACGGCTACTCCGATGATGAATCCGGATTGAAAGTTTTAAAGCCTCTCAACCTGTATGGAGATAGTAAACAAAAATTTGATTTATGGGCTCAAGCGCAGGGTGCCTTGAATAAACTGGTAGGATTGAAATATTTCAACGTGTACGGTCCTAATGAATACCATAAGCAGGACATGCAGAGCATGGTGCGAAAAGGATTTCTTCAACTACGCGATACGGACAAGTTACGTCTGTTCAAGTCTTATAAGTCTGAATATTCTGATGGAGATCAGGAAAGGGATTTTTTATACATAAAAGATGCTGTGGCTATGACTCTGTTTTTTCTAGAGCGACAAGATGTAGGAGGAATCTTTAATGTAGGGTCGGGTAAGGCGAGAAACTGGAACGATCTTGCGAAAGCAATTTTTGTGGCGATGAATAAACAACTCAACATTGAATATATTGATATGCCCTCGGAGATCAGAAACCAGTATCAATACCACACTTGTTCAGACACCGAAAAAATTCGTAATGCTGGGTACTCTCAATCTGTTATGTCACTGGAAGAGGGTATTGACGATTATGTAACTCAATATCTTATTCCTGGAAAGCATTTAGGGGCGGGTACTGTGTAAACCGAGACAAACTTCCAAAAAACTATTCAGCTCAACGCTTCTAATTTCCATTGCTGTCCTCAGAAGATTGGTGCTTGGCGAGGATTTTTTCCAAGGTCATAGTTGTCGAGTGACCCTTTAATATTGGGATGAGTTCAACGTGCGCACCATAACCCTCAACTATTTCGCGTCCGACAACCTCATCAATTTTATAGTCATCGCCTTTTACCAAGATGTCAGGTCTTATTTCGCGGATCAGTTTTTCTGGAGTGGCTTCATTAAAGAGCGTGATGTAATCAACAAACTTTAATGCGGAAAGAATATTGGCGCGCTCTTTTTCATTTTTTATAGGTCGACCTTCTCCCTTTAAGTTTCGGACGGATTCATCAGTGTTGAGTCCGACCACTAAGATATCTCCCAGAGATTTTGATTTTTGCAAAAATTCGATATGGCCTCCGTGCAGGATATCGAAACAACCGTTTGTGAATACGACTTTTTTTTCAGTACTTTTTGCAAGGCCGACGATTTTCTTTAACTCTTCAAGTTCTAGAACGGTATGCGAAGTGCGCAGCATTTCATCATGAAGAAATTCGTTTATTTCGTTTAAGGTGACGACGGCGGTTCCCACTTTTCCGACCACGATGCTGGCGGCCACATTGGAAAGCCATGCGGATTCTTTGAAATCGAAACCCATAAACACAGCCATGCTAAACACACTTATAACGGTATCGCCTGCGCCGGTAACGTCAAAAACTTCTTTTGCTTCTGTGGGGATAGAAGCAGACTTTTCCTTGTTTTGGAAAAGCGTCATGCCATCCTTTCCCTGGGTGATGAGAATAGCTTTGGCGCGTGTAAGATTTAATAGATATTCAGCTGCCCGGTTGAGGCTTTCTTTATTCGTAATTTTGATCGGTGCAGACTGAGAAACTTCCTTTAAATTTGGAGTGATGACGGTAGCATCTTTATAAAGCGAGAAGTCGGAGCTTTTAGGGTCTACGATGACCTGCTTTTTAACTTTCTTTGCCCGATGCATGATCGCGTGTATGACTTTTTCAGTAAGTATTCCTTTTTGATAATCAGAGCAAACCACACCATCCATGCTGGGAAGAGTTTGGTTTATATATTGGATGAGCTTTTTTTCGGTTTCTTCGGTAATAGGTCTGTTATCTTCCTTATCTATTCGAAGGACCTGTTGGTTGTGGGCAATGATGCGCATTTTCGAAGTGGTAGGTCGATGCACAAAACGGAATATTCCCTCTGTCTGGATGGAACGGTTATGAATGGTTTGTAAAAGCTTATCGCCTTTTTCATCCTGACCGATGGCTCCACAAAGGTGAACTTCGCATCCCAAGGCAACCAGATTGTTGGCAACATTTGCAGCGCCACCGAGAGCAAGGGTTTCTGAACGAGTTTCTAGAATAGGAACCGGTGCTTCAGGGGAAATGCGATTTATCCCACCCCAGATGTATTCATCCAGTATAAGGTCGCCGATCACTAAGACTGTTGGCCGGTCTTGTTGTTCAAAGAAAAATTTAAATCGTTCTTTCATTTATAAGTCTTCTTCTATAATTTCACAGATGATATGGCCGATGGTTATATGAACCTCCTGAATCCGAGCTGTATCGTTTGAAGGGATAACGATAGGAAGGTTCACGGCATCTTTTAATTTTCCACCATCATTTCCAATAAGTCCAATGGTGTATGCGCCGATAGTGTTGGCCTTATTTACAGCCCGAAGCACATTTTCAGAGTTTCCACTGGTGCTGATACCAATAACCGCATCGTTTTTATTTGCGTGAGCTTCAACCTGCCGCTCGAAAATAGTATCGAACCCATAATCGTTTCCAAGTGCAGTTAACGAAGAGGTGTCGACAGTTAAGGCGAGCGCGGGTATGGCTTTTCTTTCTTTTTTAAACCGACCCACTAATTCAGCAGCAATGTGTTGGGCATCTCCTGCGCTTCCACCATTGCCCATCAATAACAATTTTCCTCCTGCTTCGAGTCTACTTTTTATTTGCTGCGCTGCATCCAATATTTCAGAAGAAAGCGTTTCAGCTACTGTTCTTTTTAAGTTGGCACTGATATTAAGAAGATTTTTTACACGTTCCATTTTTTATTGTCAGAAAAGTAGAGGGTTTTTATAAAAGTCCTTCATCTGCAAAGCTGAAGAAATTGTTGTCACAAATGATAATATGGTCGACCATGTTTATTCCAATTGTATTTCCTGTTTTACTGAGCCTGTGGGTGATCTCCAAATCCTGTTGGATTGGTTTCGGGTCTCCGCTGGGATGATTGTGAATCAGCGCGAACGATGCTCGCATTCAAGCTACCTTCCGAGATGGTTATTTCTTTTACAAGTTGAAGCTTAGGATTAAGAAGTACGATTTTTACTATTTCTTTTTTAAGATTTTTTAAAAAGAGTGAAAAATATTCTAAGAAAACCCGACTGGATTTCATTTTTATTTTTTTACCTGAAGTTTTTGCGGCCATCCGCTTGCCAACTTCCAAGGCTGCTTTTATTTGAGTGGTTTTTACTGTACCTATCCCTTGGATCTGGCAAATTTCGGTGATGGATGCCTGATCAATGCTTTCGAAGGTTTCAAATTTATTTAGTAGGTCACGGCTCAAGTCTACCGCATTATTTCTTGCACGTAGGTCTCCAGACCCTATCAGAATTCCAAGAAAATGAGCATCGGACTGGCTATTGCCACCATATTTAATAAGTCGCTCTCGGGACCGCTCGTCTTCTGGCCAATCTATTATGGAAGCTGAGTTTTTCCCTGGCATATCATCTCAGGAAGAATTGATCTGTTGCTTAAAGTATTCCAATGTAGACCCCAGACCTTCATCCAAACTAACTTTTGGTGCCCAATCGAGCAATTTTTTTGCAAGAGTAATATTGGGTTGCCGCGTTTTAGGGTCATCTTCCGGCAAAGGAACTTGTACAATTTTACTCTTGCTTTGGGTTGCTTGCAAAATTTTATCCGCCATTTGCTGGATCGTCATTTCAATAGGATTACCAATATTCACGGGTTCGTGTTGGTCAGACATCAATAAACGATAAATGCCTTCGACCAAATCGGTGACATAACAGAAGCTACGCGTTTGCGAGCCATTTCCGTAAATAGTAAGGTCTTCGCCGGTAAGAGCTTGCTTGAGAAAATTGGGTATTGCCCGGCCATCCTTGATGCGCATTCTTGGTCCGTAGGTATTAAATATGCGGACGATCTTAGTATTGATGCCATGTGTCCTGTGGTAGGCCATGGTAATGGCTTCCGCGAATCTTTTTGCTTCATCATAAACGCCTCGTGGTCCAATGGGATTAACGTTGCCCCAATACCCCTCGGGTTGAGGATGAACCAAAGGGTCTCCGTATACTTCGGAAGTTGAAGCTAGAAGAAAAGTGGCATTTTTAGCTTTAGCAACGCCTAGCGCATTATGGGTTCCCAAGGCCCCTACTTTTAAAGTCTGTATCGGTAACTCTAGGTAATCGATAGGGCTGGCAGGAGATGCAAAATGAAGAATGTAATCCAGGTCTCCATCCAGATCAATAAATTCGGATACATTGTGATTAACGAAATGAAAATTCCCGCTTTTTATTCCAGAAATATTTTTCTTGGATCCAGTGATCAAATTATCCATACAGACCACTTCATGTCCTTTGTTCACCAGATATTCGCATAAATGCGATCCTAGAAAACCTGCTCCACCTGTAACCAAAGTTCTTGGCATATCGACCTCTTGAATTTTTGGAAAATTAAAACTTATCCGAATATGTCGTCGCGATTGATTTTATAACCCGAGAGAAAACTTTTTACTGGCATGGCTTTTTTTCCTTCGGGTTTAAGTTCTATTATTTTTAATCGATTTTTGCCTGTGCCCACTTCAATGCCCGTGTCGGTGATGCGTTCAACATGACCGGGACGATCTGAAGACTCTCCCAGAACAATCTCGCCCTTTAAGATAGCAAGTCTTTTGCCGTTATACAAAGTATGTGTTCCGGGCCATGGGCTCAGACCTCGAATTTTGTTAAAGATATTTTTAGCATTCAATTCCCAATCGATAAGGCTTTCCTCCTTTTTCAGTTTAGGAGCATAGCTGGCAAGTTCGGAGTTTTGAGGTGTTGGAAGAAGATCATTTTTTTGCAACCGGGAAAGAGTTTCAAGGATCAGCTCTCCACCTTGTTCTGACAACTTATCGTGAAGGGATTGTGCATCGTCGTTTTGATCGATGGGTGTTTCATCAACGAGTAATATATCTCCCGTGTCCATTCCTTTATCCATAATCATGGATGTAACTCCCGAACGAGTGTCTCCATTAAGGATAGCGCGGTTGATGGGAGAAGCTCCCCGGTATTTGGGTAGCAACGAAGAATGCAGGTTGATACAAAATTGTTTGGGTACTTTAAGAAGAGCTTCACTAAGAATCTGGCCAAACGCGACAACGATTATATAGTCGGGGCGATTTTCTAAAAGTGATGCGATGAATTCCTGCGTATTGACTGTTGCAGGTTGCAGTAGAGGAAGATTGTTTTCCAACGCGAATTTTTTAATGGTGGAGTCGACCTGTTTTTGTCCTCGGCCTTTGGGCCGGTCGGGTTGGGTTATCACCGATAAAATACTATGGGAAGAGTAATGAATTTTCTTTAAGGTCGGAAGTGCGAACTCAGGGGTTCCCATAAAAACTATATTCATGCATCCTGCTCTTTAAGTTTCTTCTTGAACTTTCGTTTCATTATATCCCGCTTTACTTTTCCCAAGTTGTCCCAAAATAAAACCCCGTTTAAATGATCCATTTCGTGCTGCAAGGCGCGGGCTAGATATCCCTTTGCTTCAAAGCGAACATCGTTACCATTCAGATCAATGGCTTTTACTTCTATTTGGATTGCGCGATTCACCTGGGCAACCACATCAGGAATGCTGAGACAGCCTTCCTCGCCCAGTTCATTTCCTTCCATGGCTGTAATTTCTGGATTTATGAGAGTGATTAAATTATCTTTATCAGTTTCGATTCCCATATTAACGACAAACAATCGCCAGGGAACTCCAATCTGATTTGCTGCTAGGCCAACTCCCGGAGCAGCAAGGGTGGTTTCGATCATATCTTCCGAGAGGGTAACCAACTCTCCGTCAATATTTTCAATGATCTGGCATTGTTTTCTTAAAACCGGATCGAAACAATTTTTGATGGGTAGTAATGCCATTATTAAAAAAAACTAGATGGGTTTAGAAAGTTAGGTCGTATATTCAGCATTTATTTTTACATAATCGTAGGATAGATCGCAGGTTAAAACTTCTTCCCACTCTTTGCCACATTTTAAATCAATGGTGATATCGATTTCATGTTGTTTCATGGCTTTGACCAACTTTTGCGGTGGTATATTTGTCGGGTTGCCATTTTTTAAAAGCCGGTTGTTATTTAAAGAAATATCAACCTTGTCAGGGTCAAAGGCTGCCCCCGCATTTCCCACAGCGCAAAAAATTCGCCCCCAATTTGGGTCCTCTCCAAACAATGCAGTTTTGACAAGAGAGGATGTGGCGACAGAATTTGCAACGAGATAGGCCTGTTTACGTGTTTTTCCTCCTTGAACTCGGACCGTGACGAACTTGGTCGCGCCTTCTCCATCAAGAACAATTTTAGATGCCAGGTTTTTACATAGTTTCGTCAAGGCTTTTAAGAATTCCCGATAGGCTGGCGTGCCAGGTTTTATCGCAGAATTTTTCGCCCTGCCATTAGCAAGTATGGCAACACAGTCGTTGGTGCTGTTATCTCCATCAACCGTGATACGATTGAAGGAGCGGTCCGCAGCTTCTGTCAAAGACATTTTAAGGGTTTTTGAATCGATGGCTGCATTGGTAAACACAAACCCGAGCATAGTAGCCATATTGGGATGGACCATTCCAGATCCTTTGGTGATTCCCCCAATTACGATACGTTTTCCTTTAAAAGAATAACTTATCCGATCTGATTTGGAGACTAGATCTGTGGTCATGATGGCTTCTGATGCATCGGTCCAGTTTTTAGCTTTTCCGCCTAATTCTGTAACCAGTTTTGGAGTAGCCTTTAAAATTTTATCGGAAGGAAGTGGAACGCCAATAATTCCGGTGGAAGCAATGAATACTTCTTTTTGTGGAATGCCAAGTTCCTGGGCAACTTTTTTTGTGATCGCATCGCAATCTTTTAATCCCTTTGAACCGGTTACCGCATTGGCATTCCCACTGTTAACGATAACGGCGCGGCAGCTACCCGACTTGGCCAGCGCGCGACGGCTCCAAGTCACACCCGGCGACACCACACGGTTTTTGGTAAAGACAGCGGCGGCGGTTGCGGGAGACTCAGAAACAATGAGTGCCAGATCTTTGATGTAATCGTCTTTTATTCCGCAGTCCAGTCCCGCGGCTTTGAATCCCGGCACGGCGGGGTTGCGGTTTTTTAATATTTTCATGGTACTCTAAGGAAAAATTGCAGGTGATTGAAGTGACATTTTTTCTTCAAATCCAAGCATGATGTTCATATTTTGAATAGCTTGCCCCGAAGCACCTTTGATAAGGTTGTCTAAGGCGCTGGTGATGACGAGTCGATCTACTCGTGTATCTACCTTGATTCCAATATCGCAAAAGTTGGAGCCAGTGATAGAGTGAGTGTTGGCAAACCGGTCTTTGCTAAGAACGCGAACGAAATATTCATCGTTGTAAAAATTTTGATAATGTTCGATTAGTTTATCATCACTTAACTTCTTTTTCAGATCGATGTAAACCGTGCTCAGCATTCCGCGGCTCATAGGTATAAGATGCGGAGAAAAACTAATTTTAACAGGGTTGCCCGCCAGACTCGAAAGCTCCTGTTCCATTTCGGGTGTGTGGCGATGACCTGCCAAACCATAAGGGCTCACCCCTTCGTTTGCTTCCGAAAACTGGCTGGCCATGAAAGGCTTGCGTCCCGCGCCCGAAACGCCTGATTTGCTATCAGAAATAATGCTGTCCAGATTTACCCAATCGGTTTTCATCAAGGGAGCCAAGGCAAGAATAACACTGGTGGGATAACAACCAGGGTTGGCAACTGCCTGCGCACTTTTTATTTTTTCGCGATGCAACTCGGGAAGACCGTATACGATTTTTGACAACAATTCGGGATGTGTGTGAGTCAGCGAGTACCATTCTGGATAAGCATCTGCATCTTTTAATCGATAGTCGGCACTCAGGTCAATGACCTTGCAGTTGGACTTTATTAATTGCGGTAGTTTATCCATCGCGGTGGTGTGGGGTAATGCTAGGAAAACCACATCGCAGGTTTTTAAAGTTTGACTATCGAAAGGTTGCAATTCAATGTCGATTATTCCATTCAGTGATGGAAAAACATCGGCGATTGATTTTCCTTTATATGTCTCGGAAGTCAAAACGGTCAACTCGGCCTCAGGATGATTTACCAAAAGGCGTATCAACTCGAGTCCGGTATACCCGCTGGCTCCGGCAATTCCGACTTTTATCATAATAAAAGACTCCTAACGGATGTTGCTCCACTTCTACAAATGGGCCTTATTCAAATACCTAATTTACTCGCTACGAGGTCGTTCTTTGGATTTTACTAGATTGTTGAGGAAAAGAGATGCCTTTTTCGTAAAAAGCTTTGCCAGATCAGATGGCAAAGCTTTTTAGGAATTCGAATTCGAAGACGTAGAGGAGTTGCCGCTTATCTCTTGGAGAATTGGAACTTTTTACGCGCGCCAGGCTGCCCGTATTTTTTTCTTTCCACTGCTCTGGAATCTCGGGTGAGAAATCCTGCTTTTTTGAGAGGTGCTCGCAGATCGGCGTTGGTCAAAATAAGAGCCCTGGAAATTCCCAGACGTAAAGCGCCAGACTGACCCGAAAGCCCGCCTCCTTTAACCGTTGCTTTGATATCAACTGACTCAAGGGTTTCGGTTGTGATTAGCGGATGCTTGATAACGCATTCCAAGCTTTCTCGGCAAAAATATTCTTTCAAGGTTTTGTTATTAACAGTGATTTTGCCATTACCAGCTTGAACCCATACTTTTGCGATGGACTCTTTTCGTTTTCCTGTAGCATAAAATCGTTCGATGGTGCCGTCCATAATATTTTTTACTCTCCGTCTTTTTCTTTAGGGAAATTAAATAACTACGGTTTCGGGATTCTGTCCCCCGTGAGGATGCTGATCCGTGTCGTATATTCGATAATTATTGTTCAAGGTGCGTCCCAATCTGTTTTTGGGCAACATACCGCGAATGGCTTTTTGCAACAGATCCGAAGGCTTCTTGTCCAAAACTTCTTTAGCGGTAATGGATTTGATCCCTCCCGGCCAACCGGTATGGTGATAATAGATTTTATCATCCCATTTTTTTCCAGTTAACTTAACCTTGGCTGCATTGATGATAATTACATTATCCCCAGTATCAGTATGCGGGGTAAAAGTTGGTTTTGTTTTTCCGCGAATGATCGATGCTGCTTTACTGGCGATGCGCCCGACAGCTTTATCTGTTGCGTCAATGATCACCCATTTTTTCTCGATTTCGCCTGGTTTTGCAAAAAAAGTTGTCTTCATTATTTCCGGTTCTGTTTGATATTAAATTTTGTATGTTGTAAACCGGCTATATTAAAGGAGATTTGTAGTATTGTCAATGAGTTTTGTTCGCTACTTCTACATGAGGGGTTTTGCTTTATATTCTAAAATGGGTTAATTTAGTCTTCTCTAAGAATTTTTGCGGATATCAGTTAACTATATGGAAAATATGGGGAAAGTTGCTAAAATGGAAGAATCCTTTGTGTCACCTGATGGAGTGTCTGTAAATGAGGATATGTTGCACCGTTCTATCGAAAAGTCACGGGAATACCTGCTATTCCATCAGAATGAAAAGGGTTATTGGGTGGATGAGCTGGAAGCCAATGTAACCATTTCTGCAGAATTGATTTTCTTCATGCATTTCACGGATAGGCTGGACAGCGAACGTCAGCAAAAAATAGTCAATTATCTGCTTTATATGCAGCGCGAAGATGGTAGCTGGCCGCTTTTTCATGGTGGGCTGTGCGATATCAACTCCACGGTTGAATCTTATATGGCACTCAAAATGGCAGGAGTGCCAGGGGACCGGGAAGAAATGGTGCGCGCCAGAAATGCTATCCATATAAACGGCGGCATAAAAAAGACTCGCGTCTTCACAAAAATATTTCTTGCCATGTTCGGGCAATTATCCTGGGATGTTTGCCCCGCCATCCCGGCGGAAATTATTTTATTACCAAATGGATTCTTTTTTAATATCTACGAAATTTCCAGTTGGTCACGTGGCACCGTGGTTCCGCTCTCTGTGATGCGTTCTCTGGAGCCGGTGCATTCTTTACCTGCCGGTCGGGATGTTCAGGAACTGTTCACGGAAAACGACAATGACCTCGATTTCAAACCAAGCGGCCTGCCGTTCACGAGTTGGAGAGACACGTTTATCTATCTCGATCGAATCATCAAACTCATTGGTAAGTTCCCTTGGAAGCCTTGTCGTAAAATGGCTCTGCGTGCGGTAGAAAAATGGATACTGGAACATCAGGAAGAGGAAGGCGACTGGGCTGGCATTCAGCCTGCCATGCTCAACTCCTTGTTAGCGCTGCATCTGATGGGTTATCCCAAAGATCATCCTGCGTGTGTTAAAGGGATGGAAGCGGTTGATCGCTTTCTTCTGGAAAAAGAAGACCGACTATGGATGCAGGCCTGTGTCTCACCGCTGTGGGATACGGCGATTTGTTTGAACGCATTGATAGATTCGGGAATGCCAACGGATCACCCGGCCCTCATTAAGTCTGCGGAATGGATTCTCACCAAACAGGTAGTCAAGCGTGGCGACTGGCAGATTAAAAAACCACATGCAGAACCGGGTGGCTGGGCATTTGAATTTTATAACGAACTGTATCCTGACACAGACGACACCGCAGAAATTTTGTTGGCTCTAAACCGGATAGATGTTCCCGACATCCGCTGGAAGCTAAATGAATGCCAAAGAGCCTTGAGCTGGCTGCTCAACATGCAAAGTAAAAATGGCGGATGGGGAGCTTTCGATGTAGACAATGATAAAGAAGTTTTAAATGAAATTCCTTTCGCTGACCATAAGGCCTTGCTCGACCCACCTACTGTTGATGTGTCCAGCCGCATTCTATGGATGCTGTCGCAATGGGGATTCAAAAGAGAGCACCCGCAAGTCGCACGCGCCTTAAAGTTTGTTAAGGAGGGGCAGGAACTTGATGGTTGCTGGTTTGGTCGTTGGGGGGTGAACTATGTTTATGGAACGTTTCTGGCTATGACCGGATTATCAGCGATGGGTGAAGACATGAGTCAGCCTTTCAGCCGCAAAGCCATTCAATGGTTGGGGGTGCATCAGAATGAAGATGGCGGTTGGGGCGAAACCTGCCAGAGCTATGAAGAACCCAGCTTCCGCGGACGCGGTACAGGCACAGCTTCGCAAACGGCGTGGGCATTACTAGCACTGGTTGCAGGTGGAGAAGCTAAAGGAGATGCTGCAAAACGTGGGGTAGAATTTTTGATGTGCAATCAAAATGATCAGGGAACCTGGTCGGAAGATGAGTTTACTGGGACAGGGTTTCCCGTGCATTTCTTCATCAAGTACCATATGTACCAGCACTTTTTCCCTTTGATGGCACTCGCCCGTTACCGTCGGGCTATTGAAAACGACTGAGCTTCTTTAATGGTGCCTCAACATTTCAACCGCAAACTTGGTTCGCGTTAAAGGCTCAGATGTGGATGCGATAACTTCTCCACTCATGACATCGGTCAAAGTGAGGTGAACATCTAGATTGGTTCCGAGGTCGGTGATCCTTCCGGTAATGACAGCCTGCGAATTGAGGGCTTTCCCCAAATGTCGCAACTCATTTTTATTGTAATGAAACGAAGGCTGAAGTTTTAAGTTATCCAATACTGATTTGACCTCGCCTTTTTGCGCCACCCGGAATTGCTTATCACGAAAGAAATACTTTTTGGTGATGGCTTCAACAATTCTTGTAGAAATATATTCGCCGAGAATAGGAGTTTTGTTCTCTTCATCGACAAGGTCAAATACGGTTACTTTGTTGATTTCATATTCAGCAACATCTTCCGTAAGGGATTGCACCAGATCTTCAGTCTTCCCCATATAATATTTAGAGTCGGTTTGAGTTCGGAATACTTTGCTCCAGAACGACGAGGGCCCCATTTTTACTTCGCACCCGGAAAAGAGAAAGATGGTAATCAGTAAATAAATCAACTTTTTTAATTTCATAGTATACAAACCTTTGATTTTCTTTAATTTATAGTTCTCTTAACGACAGGAACCGATTATCACTCAATTTTTTATGCAAGTCATGTGCCTTGCGGGGTTATTTAAGGGACATCATCAATAAATTAATATAACTCTTTTAAATATGGTAGTTTATGTGATTGTGGCTTTTTGATGGTTTTATGCTTCGACTCATACTCAATTTAAAAAGCGTCGGATTTTTGTCGAACTCAGTCATTTTGACGGCAGATTTTGCATAAATTTGGTCATTTCATTTTCGTGCAAGAGGCAAAAATTTAGTGTATAAAGATGAATTATTTTTCCAAAACTAATGAGAGACCAAAATGTTTAAAATAAGGTGTTTACAAATTATTTTATGTGTCGCGCTGACGGGAATTTTTGTTTCAGGGTGTTCCGCTGAACCTGTTGATGAAGCCCCGCTGCAAATGCCATTTAAAGAAAATACATGGGTACGCAAAGAAACGTTGACGAAATCTAGCGCCCAGATCTCTGAATCTTCATACAAAACTTTGCCTGCTCTTCCAGTTGATGCATCGCTGGCAAAAAAACTTAGGACTATATCGGCTTCAAGCCCTGAAGTGAAAAATGAAAAGGACTGTCTTGCTCAGGCCAACGCACTGGATAAAAGACGAACTGCCGTTCAAGAGCGCGGTGGTGTTTGGCATATTTTTGAAAGTGTTATGGAAATTAAAGAATATACCAATTATGGTATGCAACTCGACAGTCAGATGAATCGACTGGTGCATTCACTGAAACATCTTTGTCGGTCAACTAAAGGTATGCCGTTGAACGGTTGGGGAAGAGAAAAAGTGGAGCAATTGCAAAATTTTGGAAAAGAGAAAATGAGAGAAAACTATATTAAGCTTGGCGATGCTGCTGGTGATGTTGATTTATGGATAAAATTTGCAGAACTCGCGATTGAAAGTAAAAAACGCAATATCCCTTTCACCAAGGTAAGGGAATCCCTTTCACGTTCGGCAAATATGGTCGCCTTGTACGAAGGTCTTTCGTTACGAAAAGTCGATGGAGCGAATAAACAATCTTATTATTCAGAGGCATCGACTTTGTTGAGTGCGATCAACGATAGTTTTAAATCCGACCCAAATATCGCTATGGCCATTGAGGACGAAAATCTTCTGTCCCATAGCGACCTCGAAGCAGACTCGGCTTAAAGCTAGGTCGCCCGTGACAATCAAACGATGCGACTTGACAAAATTTAATCCGATTAGTGTGCGGCGTCATGCCGCACACTATTGAAGAGCATCGCCAGTTATTAATTTATAGTTTTGATCCGCAAATATCGCCGTCCCTGTCCTGAAAGGGCAAAAAAATAAAGTTCCTCAAGGTTCGGGAATATCGTATTATTTAATCATCTTCCGTTAACCACCCAGCCTCGATCATGAAATTAGCAATCATCAGCGGCACCACCGCACCCGGGGGAGGCCCCAGACATATATACAGCTTGCTGAAAAAAATGGACCGCAGGGAATGGGACGTCATGGTTTGTACCCATAAAGATGGTTCCTATTGGAATAAGTTGATCGCCTTAGGAGTTACTCCTTATGACCTGGTCTTAAGAAAACTGTCTTTGTCTACTTTCTTCAAATTGTTGAATATTTTGCGGAATGAGAAACCGGATTTGATACATACCCATGGGAAAGGCCCCGGTCTTTATGGCAGGTTACTCGGTTGGGTGCTCGGAATTCCTGTGGTACACACTTTTCACGGTTTTCAGCACAAACTTCTTCCTGCTATCCAAAGATGGTTTTATCTATTTGTAGAAAATATTCTAACATTGTTGACCCGGCACCACATCTTTGTTGGCAACGGAGAAAAAAACAAAGCAAAAATTTTAATTTTTCTGAATGATTCCAACTCCAGTGTTATTAACAATGGTATTGATCTGGACTCCATTCAAGCACTACCCCCGGCAGAAAAGGTGCTTGCTTCATTGAAGTTGGGGACTCGTGAAAGTGTAAAAATTTTCGGTACTCTCTCAAGAGTTTCACCGGAAAAAGGACTGGATATACTGCTGGAAGGTTTTTTTGAGGCGGTTAAAACAGCTCCCTACATTCGACTGCTTGTCATTGGCGATTGCCCTGGTGAACATGAAAAATATATTAAAACGATAAAGCAATATATACATGAGAATGGATTAGATGATGCGGTAAAAATTTTAGGGGCTCGGGAGGATGCGCTAGAGATATTAAAAAGTATAGATTTTTATATTTCCCCTTCACGAAGCGAAGGGCTTCCTTATAATTTGCTGGAAGCTTTGGCGGTCGGGAAACCGGTGATGGCAACGGATATCCCTGGAAACAACGATATCATTAGAAAGTCTGTCGAGGGGGTACTGGTTCCTGTTAATTCAGCAAGAACTCTTGCTCATGGTATTTTGACTTTGTTAGAACTCGGCCCAGAGGAACGGAAAGCAATGCAACAAAACGGTAAGTCGAGAATTCGAGACCAGTTCTCCTTGAATCTTATGGCCGAAAAAACATTCTCAGTTTATAAAAAGGTGTTGGAAGGGTCGAGCTAGGCCGCTTATTTTATTTGTCGGTGGATGCCAGTAGGCCTGCATTGAAAAAATCAAATACCTTTTCAATTTTCTCTAAAAATTCTTTCTCGTCCAGAGGGTGGATTCTAAAAGAAGCGGCACCTGCATGACCGCCACCACCCATATAAAGATCACCGAATAATTCCTTTAATTTACCTTCTGCAGTGCGCAGGTCGACTCCAGAAAACTTGACCGCTCGTCGAAGCTTGATGAAAAAACAGTTCTCTCCTTCGGCATTTTGACCTTTAAAAACTATCAAGCCAGCACAACCTGATTTCTCAGGAACTGAATTCATAAGAAAATTTTGAATGTCTGCGAACCAGTCCGAATCGAACGGTTTGCAGGTACCTGCTACATTTTCTTGAGTGTAGTGAAATAAATTTAAAAAGCCAATTTGACCTTTTAATACGGCGCGGTCATTTAAAAGATTGAAGCAGGTTTCTTGTTCATCGGTCAACCTATTGAGGTATTCCAATATCTGTTGGGGGTTGCCAAATTTTGAGTTTTTGCAGTCTATGTTTCGTTTGTGATCCGATTCTCTCCAACGCGTTATACTCTGCAGACGTTCTTTAAGTAAATTCATCCAGTAGTCGTAATCTTCTTTAAAGGGAATAACCTTGCCGCCGACAGTGTCACTCAGCATGCCGGTTATCAAACCGAGGATTATATTGCGTTGATCGAAAGGATTGGGCCCATCATGATATTTTTCATGATATGTTAAAAGAATTTTTCCGATAATTTCGGTATTGGCGTTGGACTTACGAAATAATTTGATGCCGTAATCGGTTAGCTCTTCGCTGTCTGCACCAAAATGATGGTCAATCTCTATCACTTTGGGTTTGTTGGATAAAATATTTTTTGCAAGAAAAGAATAATGAGGAACCAGTTTCGTATTTGCGGTGTCGCAAAAAATAACGGTCTCAATCTCATCTTTAACGACTAGAATTTGTTCTTTGTTCCGTAAAATTTTGATCGAATTGTATTCGATAATTTTTTCGAAAAAATCGAGATTTTCACCCAAGTTCTCAGGCAGGATCAAAAAAACTTTTTTATCAAGCTGATGGAGGTAAAGCGAAAGAGATAACATCGACCCTACCGAATCAGGGTCAATGTCTCCGCTGAACAAAAAACTCTCGCTGGTATTAATTATATCCAGCGCATTTTTCAGATTTTTTCTCCAAACGATTCCGTCAAGAGGTTTTTTCTCGTTCATATAGTTATTCTTTTTCTTGGGATAATTAGCTCTATATTATATCTTTTATCGGGATTTTGAAAAAAAATTTAATAATTTCAATGAGAAAGGAGATATTGGGGGGGGGAGGAGCTAAAGAAGCGAGTGGAGGTAATTCTACCTATTTTGAAAAACCAGGGTCATCATCGAAGACATTGTTGTAATCACCTTCAGAGGAGTCGTTCGGGCCTGGGCGGCACCAGTCGAAATCATTACCATCGTCATTACCCGAATCTTGGGGATTAATAGATGATTGAAGTTCGCTCACAAACAGGTCTAACTCCAGAGGGCTGAAATTTTTGCTGCCACACTGGCATTCCGATTCCCCGACCGCAAACTCGGTTTCCTTTTTAAGCACAAAGGCCATGCTGCAAATATCGCAGCTGTGGCCTGTATGAGTTTCGACTAAAACTGGCACCAGAAGAGGGTCCCGGCATTGATTGCATATAGCGGGAACCCCAGGGACTATATCGGCCAAAAGGTTTTCAATTCCGCAAGCTGGGCACTCGATCAATAAAGATTTTTGAGCAGACATGGAATTTAGGAGTCAGAGCTTTCTGGAAATATTTTTGACATATCGCCCATTTTTTCCATAGCTTCTTCTTTAGACATTTTGGTGATGTCGATACCCATGTCAGCGAGAGCACCGGAGAATGGACATTTACTGGCACCACTTGCTGGCTCTTCACCTTCAGCTTGTGCAGCGGGCTTATCGGTTTCAATTTCACCAGCTTCTGCCATGATGATCCAATGCATTGATTCGATCGTCTGCTTTTTTTCGGTGGTTAGCTTTTGCAAGGTTTCCTTGGTTTCCTGATGGTTTACCAATGCAACGGCTTCTATATATTTTTCGAGGGCTTTCTTTTCAAATTCAACAGCTTCTTTCAATGCTGCAGCAGAGTTGGACATTGTCATGTCTCCTGACAAATAAGGGTAATTAAATTAATTCTGGAATAGTAAAATATACCAAACTCTTAACCCTAATAGCAACCACTACTACTCGGCGCAGGGTCAATGGGTCGGTGCTGATCAAGCTGATAAATGCGATTGAGCCTTTTACTATAGGTTTGCTAACATTATTTGCTCGTTAGAAAGGCAGAATGGATTACTTTAAGTTAAGGAGCGTATCATCGTTAAAGTTAACAACAATAACAGTATCAATTATATTGGGCTCCCTATGGTAAAAAAACGCAGAGACTAAAATATTCTATCATCAGGCTTTTGAATGGGAGTTTGCAAATTGGGTACCCGACTATATCAGTTTTTCGGGGGCAAATATTGATGGCGGATTTAATGGAATGGGAGATGTGCAAATATCCAATCCCGGTATTCTGATTGCTCTTTATGCAAGTGATCTTGATAAAAAGCTAGATGAGGTGATTCAAGCTGGAGGGAAAAGCTTAAAGCCAATCTATAAATTTTCTGGGGAGAAAAGGTTTCATTTTCTTGATCCAAATGGGAATGAGTTGGCAGTATGGTCAGAATAAATTTCAGAGGACACAATAAATGGTAAAACGATGTGCATGGGTGGGTAATAATTTCAAACCCACGGAACTGGATGTTAACTATCACGATCAAGAGTGGGGTGTTCCGGTTTACGATGATAAAACATTATTCGAGTTTCTTATTTTAGAGGGCGCGCAGGCGGGGCTTAGCTGGACTACAGTCCTAAATAAGCGCGAGAACTACCGCAAAGCCTATAATAAATTCGACCCCCAAAAAGTGGCAAACTTCGATGCCGTCAAACAGCAGAAACTCCTGCAAGACCAAGGGATTGTGCGTAATCGTTTGAAGGTAGCCGCTTCGGTCACCAATGCTAGAGCATTTCTAGAAGTGCAAAAGGAGTTTGGCAGTTTCGATAAATATATCTGGGGCTTTATAGGAGGTAAGACCCAGAAAAATAAATGGAAATCGATGGATCAAATCCCGACTACTACAAAAGAATCAGATGCCATGAGCAAAGATTTAAAAATGCGCGGATTCAAATTTGTCGGCCCAACCATCTGCTACGCTTTCATGCAGGCCACGGGTATGGTGAACGACCACACAACAGATTGTTTCAGATACAAGGCTACACCATGAGGGGGGTGTGGGATTTTTATTTGAAAAGGATTAGAAAAAGTGTAGACTTCTGCCTTCAATCATTCCCGATTTCAGAATCTGTAAGTTTAAGGCAAGATGGACTTTATGAGCGATACGAACCAAAAAAAAGATATTCCTGCTGCTTCAGAGCAAAAGGAAGAGCCTGGGCTGATGGAATCTTATGGATCTTTTCCTGTATGGTCTTTAAAGTTGATTGATGCGTTGACCCCGAAATTTCTGATTACCAAGGGACCCGTTGAGAAGAAAAAACTTCCCCAGTAACAAATTTACTTCCAAAAAAAATGAAACCCATACAAAGGGCATTGATAAGTGTGTCGGACAAGACAGATGTGCTTGAATTCGCCAGAGAATTGCATAATTCCGGGATAGAAATCCTTTCCACGGGAGGCACTGCAGAGCTTTTACGGAAAGGTGGTGTGCCTGTTATCCAGGTGTCGGACTACACGGGCTTCCCAGAAATGATGGATGGCAGAATCAAGACCCTGCACCCTAGGGTGCACGGGGGAATTCTGGGGCGCAGAGATGTCCCTGAGCATATGCAAGCCATGGAAGATCATGGCATTCGTCCGATCGACCTTGTGGTGATAAATCTTTACCCATTTGAACAAACCGTAGCAAAAGAAGGCTGTACTTTAGAGGAAGCAATCGAGAATATAGATATTGGCGGTCCTGCCATGGTTCGTTCTTCAGCAAAAAACTACAATGATGTTACCATTATTGTCGACCCCAAAGAGTATGACCTGATACTTGGAGAAATGAAAACAGGCTCCGTTTCTCTAGAAACTCGTCGCAGATTGAGTCGCGATGCGTTTGCTCATACCGCTCGATACGATTCATTGATCGCTACTTTTTTATCCGGTCAATGGGAAGAGGGTTTTCCGTCTTCTTTTAATCAGCCTTACACAAAAGTACAAGATTTGCGTTATGGGGAAAACCCTCACCAGTCGGCCGCATTGTATAGGGAGAGCCATCCGCTTCAGACCGATATTGTTTCAGCCGAACAGTTGCAGGGCAAAGAGTTGTCTTTCAATAACTATATTGATTTAAACGCAGCTTGGGAATTGGTGCGGGAGATGGATTCAGGAGCGGTTGCTATTATTAAGCATACCAACCCTTGCGGAGTTGCATTGGGAGGCGACCAGTTAAAAACTTTTATTTTGGCAAGAGAGGTGGATCCTACTTCCGCATTTGGAGGCATTTTAGGATTCAATCAACCTGTTACCGTTAAGACGGCGGAGGAAATACTCAAAAACTTTGTAGAGGCTGTGGTAGCGCCCGGTTTCGATCCGGAAGCGATAAAATTATTTTCTGCAAAGAAGAATATTCGTTTGATGCAAATGCCGAGTGAGGCATTGAATGAGAAAGACCAGCGGTTCGACTTGAAACGAATTGGCGGCGGACTATTGGTCCAGAGTCAGGACTCTTTAAATTATGTTGAAGACCAGTTAAAAACTGCCAGTGAGAGAGAACCCGATGCCCGGGAAATGGAAGACATGAAGTTTGCCTGGCTGGTGGCAAAACACGTAAAATCCAATGCCATCATTTATGCAAAAGATAAAGAAATTCTAGGAATCGGCGCGGGCCAAATGAGTCGGGTTGACTCTGCTCGGGTTGCAGTGGATAAAGCTCGCAAATCACTTTCCGGCGCGGTCATGGCTTCTGATGCGTTTTTCCCCTTCAGGGATTCTGTCGATGAAGCTGCAAAGAATGGAATTTCAGCTATTATTTCTCCGGGCGGCTCTATTCGCGATAAAGAAGTTTTACAGGCCGCTAATGAGCACAATATTGCCATGGTTTTTACTGGCACCCGTCATTTCAAGCATTAAACCGCAACATTTCTAGCTTTAGCTCCATCCTCCCTAGTGTAAGTGTGTCGATTTCCTTTTATTGATAGCGGCGAATAAGGTAAATACGATATATTCGAATTCCGATATAGATCCCTCTGCCCGGAACATCATATATTTTGCATTCCAAATATTGTAGGGGAGGTTTTTCCTTATTTCTTGATGCTGTGTAAGAAAATGGCTTTTCGTTTAATATCCAACGCGTAAATAATCGTCAAGAACTGGTAGATTTTTTTTCGGATAGTAAGTCTCTTGAAGAAATCCAGCTACGCTACGATTTAGGGGTAAATAGTTTTATTTTAAAGCCGTTAAGCTATCAAGAGCACTTCCAGTGCATTAAGAACATTCACAACTTCTGGTTTCAGACCATCCAATTACCTTGATCCTTGTCAGATGAATAAATCCATAAAAAAACTAATTAAACTTAGCATTTTTGGAGCTTTGGTTTTTGGTGGATGGCAGGCCAACCTGAAATGGGAAGGGTTTAAACCTGTTCTGGCAGAGCTTGAAGAAAAGGACCCGGAAAAATACGCAAAGATGGTGGAAGAGGCTCAATCTTTCCACATTAATGAAACGAAAAAATTGTATCGCGAACTCGACAGGATGACCTTTGCTGAAGTAATTGACCTTCGCTACAGCAAGTTACTGGAAAAAAGAAAAACCGATAAAAAATTTAGAGAAGATTCTTACGATGAAGAAATTCAAGCGAGGGAGAAGGAAAGAAAAAGCAAACTTGAAAACGACCACGCCAAAATCGAAGAGCTAAAAAATCTACATTTGAAAAAACCTGTCAATGCAAGGTTCGGTAAGTGGGGGGCGATCCATCCCTGGCAGCAAAGGCTTATTTTGCGGGAAAAATGCATCAAATATTTTAAAAGGCAAATAGAGGATGGCCAAACCCAGAATAACGGACTAAAAACTTCCAAAGTAACTACTCTGGTGTCCCGTGTGGGACAGGAACCTTTGGAGATTGAAAATCTTTGTGAGGGATTAGTGCCGATGACATCCGACCCGCAAGTAATTCAAAGTTCAATTTTAAGATTAAAAAAATCTATGAACTTTTTTTATTTCTCTCAATTGTTAGATGAGACAGGTATCCCGAGAGCTGTTATTTTTTCTTTTAAAGATGAGTTGGGAGGAATTTCTCGAGATTATAACGACTCCTGATAAACCTACGGTAAGGTTATTTCTTTGTTTTTTCCTGATTCAATTTGTTAGTCAATATCTCAATAGCCGTTGCCAGCTGTTTTAATTCTGTATTAGACTTTATTTCAGGTAGTTCTGTCTTGCCGTTTTCTTCCGCAAATTGTACTAATTTCTTCAGGGGGCGAATCACCATGCTAATGGTATAGAGTCCGCCGATCACACAAATGACGGTGCCGAATACCGCCATCCCAAGCATTTCATTTTTTAATTGGACTGCACTGCGTGTGACCCGATCTTTTAATAATTCCAGTTGTTTCGGTTCGAGCGTTTCGGTGTTCATGGTACCTACAATGCGCTCAATTTGCCCTAACTGGACGTAAAGGAAAAAAGCCGCGTAACCGAGGCAGGAGATGACCACGATATAACCCGTCATCAAAAGATTTATAATGCTTTTTTTCTCGCCTGGAAGCTCATCTCGAAAGATGGAATTCTTTGCCATTTTAGTTTTGCCTTTTTAGAGCTACTTTAAATCTTTTCCCCAAAGTCGGGTATAAAGATGCTTTTTTATAGCGGGATGAATATTTTTGCAGAAGACTATATCTTTCCCTGGACGTGGGGTGAGTGCTCGAAAAAATGGAACCCTGATTTTTCTTGCTGGCTCCTAATTTCTGGATAAATCTTTTCAAGGCTCCAGGGTAGTATCCTGTGCGATAGGCGAACTCCCTTCCATATTTGTCTGCTTCAAACTCCAGTTTCTTATCCAGACCTTTGGTGAACAATACATTGGAAACCTCGTCGATAAGTTTATCGAAAAGTCCGGGGTCTTTGTCAATTACCGTTAAAGTCAATGAGCTGACACCTTGCAGGCTGCGGCTTCTTTCTAGAGTTTGTAGGGCGTGCTTGCGAGCGATATGTGCAACTTCGTGAGCGAGTATGCCGGCTAACTCAGCTTCATTTTCGATCATTCTTAATAAACCGATACTTACAAACACATACCCGCCAGGGGTAGCAAATGCATTAGGAAATTCCGTATTTAAAATCGCAAAATGATAATCGATATCTGATCGACTGGAAACATCAGCAACAGTCTGTCCCACTAGGTTGACATAGCGTAGTAGTTCGGGGTCATCGTAAGCACCGCCATAGCGGTTGAAAACTTCAACGGCCAACCGCCCACCGATGGCCTTTTCTTCTTCGTAGGCAATAGGCTGTAGTGCTTTCAACGTGTTGACACTTTGTTGTAAAATTTTTGATGTTTTCTTATCAAAAATCCCCAACGAATTACCAAGGCCAATCAAGCCTCCACTTTGCCCCGAGCTTTGCGCTGGACTTTGTTTGGGTTTTGTTTCCTCCTCTTTACTTGGTTGGGTTTTTTCTGGTGGTCGAGTGGATTTTTGCACTTCCTTTAGAATATTGCCAAAGTTAAAAGAATGAGAAGGAATTGCCCAGAAGAGCGCACCTAAAAAACATAGAATAATAAACTTAGTTTTCATAATTAATCCGCATAGGCTCCTAGTCGGCCTTCTTCAAGGAATTTGTCCAATGCTTCATCATCGACTTTATATCGTTCCATTTCTTTTACGGATTCAATGCTCGCAGGTGAGGCACCTTTTTTTATGGCGTGTTCTTCAGATACAGGACTGAGGCCACGGATGCTGGAACCATAAGCAGACTCACGAGCGGCAATCTGTTGTTGCCCGCCCAATGCGCCTAACACATCATCGTCTCCACCACTGCCTGAAGGTAAATTTTTGGTTAATTTGAATCTAAAAATCCATCCTGTTTCGCCGCCAGCAGATACTTTGTAAAATTTTCCGGATTTCCTCAAAACATCTACAGGAGTTCCTTTATTTAGCTTGCCTAAGACTTTGGATCGTGCTTTTGCTTTGGCTTGCAGCTTGGTCGCAGATTTCTTCACATACCAAGTCTCTGCTGCAACCTGAGAGGTGAAGCTAAATCCGGCAAAAAGAAATATAAAGCTGTAAATAAGTAGACGCACGAGTCTTTTAGAAAAAAAATTAATGAGTGATTTAGATAGGCCCAGCTTCCCTTAATATGGCAAAAAGGTCAACCCCAATTTCAAAAGTCCTACCTTATTTATGATTTTTATTTTTTAAAGGCATTGTGAAGGCGCGCCCAGTTGAAAGCAGAACCAGGATCGTATTTGCATTCGAGGCCGGTAGATCCATTTTGAACATGGCTATGTCCCAATATCCCAGCAAACTGTGAAAAGTTTTTCAGACGGTCGAGTGGGTGTCGTCCGGTTTCTTTGTCGAGTGGAACTTTTAATTTAATTGCGGGAAGCAATTGGTTCAATCCAAAACTAAGTTTTATCAATGTTTCATATTGTTCTTCGGTGAAGTCCCACATGCTGACCATTTTCCCATTAATTTTTTTACTGAAATAGCCTCTCTCTCCATAAGTTCGGGAAGGAATTGCGCTAAAAGAGTTATTCATCGTTTTGTATTCATTGGGGAGGCTGAGCTTCCAACCCTTTCCTGTTTTTTTATATTTATCTTTTTTTGAAGGAAAATATTCGGCCTGTCTTGCCAACGCCTCCCAAGACAGGTTTGCGATTTCTACATGCACGGCTCTTTCATTACCTTTTTTGTCATCAGCCGGGGCAGTATTGGTTTTCCAGTACAAGTCGCAAGTTTGAAAAAGAGTGCCGTCGAGGTCTAGATAAAAATGACTTCCTTTAAATGGACTTGCCAGCATAAGTTGATGGCAGTGCGAGGAGGTGTAGCAAACATCGTAATGCAGGATAAACTGGTGAATCGTTTTTATTAATTCGCGGTAGCCGGATTGAGTATTTTTTATTTTATAGTTTGAGGGCGTTTGCGTAGGCGCATCATTTAAGGCTGGGTCGTGTTGGCTTAGAGTTTTCCGTCCGCGTCTATTGGGGCATATGAATCCGTCTTTTTCGTTCCATAAAACTACACGGGTGCCGATATCTATCTTTTTCTCGCAGGCAATGATGTTTTGGTTCATCGTCGATTGGCTGGAATTAAGTGTTAGGAATTCAGAAAGTCATAAATTATTTTCTGTGGTGCCGCCCCAATGCAGTTTTTTTCTCAACAACTGGTAATAATTTTTGCCGGGAGTTTGAACAAGCTTTAGAGGAATGTCTGCTTTTTTTGCTTCCAGAATATCTCCCGATTTCATGGAATACCCTGTTTGGCCATCCAGTGTAACTCTCACGTCCTCATCTTCATTGCGGGTTGTTAGTTGGACTTTAATCGTTGCAGAGTCTGGTATCACAATAGGTCTGTTTGTCAGGGCAAAAGGGCAAATAGGGCTTAGTACCAAAGCCCGTATGCTGGGATGGATAATAGGTCCTCCCGCTGAAAGAGAGTGAGCGGTGGAACCTGTAGGGGAAGCGATGATTAGGCCGTCTGCACGGTAAGAAGTCATATATTGGCCATCGACAAAAACCTCCAGGTTCACTATCCTCGCCAGGGCTCCATTATTGATGACGATATCATTGAGCACATTGAAGTCCTCAATTTTTTTTCCATTGCGCAGGACCCGAGCATTTAAAAGCATACGGTTTTCGACTTCGCATTTTCCATTTAAAACTTGTTTGAGAGTGGGGTAAAGATTTTCCATGGTAGTTTCTGTTAAGAAACCGAGGCTTCCCAGATTGACACCTAAAATAGGAACTTCATGCGGGTGAGCAATGCCAGCAACTTTGAGTAAGGTTCCATCACCGCCCAAAACTATTATGAGATCGGAATTGGAGGAGACTTCTTCTTTGGAGGTGGAAGGCTTTTTGCCGATGAGGTCAGCGGTATCGGGCTCTAAATAAACCGTGCAATTTCTGGACTCTAACCATTGAGTCAGTTCGCTGATAATTTTTGCATCGATATTTGGTTTTTGTTTGCAGAATATTCCAATCCTCTTCACAAAGTCACCGTAACCAACGAAAAAATGTATGCGGGAATAATATCAGACCGGCAGGAGAGTTTAAAGTTTGCCGAAAT
Source organism: Nitrospinota bacterium (assembly GCA_013349585.1). Classification (GTDB taxonomy): domain Bacteria; phylum Nitrospinota; class Nitrospinia; order Nitrospinales; family VA-1; genus UBA8687. The sequence goes on from DUZG01000006.1 coordinate 57,017, forward strand.
CTTCTGGTTTTATTTTATTAAGCCAATCTTCCCATTGTTTTTCATCATCCGTATTTATTTTTTCTGGATCCGGGAGATCCAGGCTTTTGGCGGCTTCGATAACTTGTTCTTCTACAAATATTGGCGACTTGGTCCTCAATGCCAGGGCGATAGCATCAGAAGGACGGGAGTCGATGGAGAGAGTGGTGTCTCCACAGACCACAGAAATAACAGCATAAAAAGTATTATCTTTTAGTTCATTGACTAGAATGTGGTTGACCGTGGCCTTCATGTTCTGGATCAGATTTTTGAGCAGATCATGAGTCATGGGACGGGGTGTGGAAATATTTTCAATTTCCAGAGCGATCGCATTGGCTTCAAAATAACCCACCCAGATGGGTAACGCTTTTGCGCCCGTAGAATCTTTCAAAATAATGATGGGCATATTAGTGAGCGGGTCTAAAGTCAGCCCCTCTACCTTCATTTCAACCATGTCCATCAGCCTCAAGAAATTGGGTAATAAATTATAGTATACTCTTATATCTTATCAGGTTTATGCAGACAAATCGGAAAAAGAAACCCTGAAAAATAAAGGTGGATTTTATCTCGGGTATTTAATTTTCACCGGGATGCTCTTTATTCTCCTTAAGAACTTTTAAAAGAGCCTCTCGAACTGCATCGGGAACATCGACCTGGTTCAGGGTGTCCCGACAAATCGTCGTAGTCGATTTGTAGGTTTTCATAAATGAAATACAGGGGGGACATTCCTGAAAATGCTCTTCGAGGGAATCCGTCGTTTCTTGATCGAGGGAGCCTTCGATATAATCGTAGAGCAAGTCAAGGCACTCTTTGCAACAAATCATTCTTCCACCTTCCGGGATGAAAATTCTTCAAAATAGCTTGAAAGCTTTTTTCTTAAAAACAATCTCGCGCGATGCAATCTCGACTTCACCGCTGGAACGGTTAAATCCAGAATTTCACCTGCTTTTTCGGTAGAGAGCCCTTCAACATCCCGCAATAGAAAAACCACTTTTTCCTTTTCAGGGAGAAGTTCTATGGCCTTGTTTATGACATCGCGGGTTTCATTGGTAAAAAGTAACGATTCAGTATTTTCTGACCAGTCCTGAATCTTTTCTTGTTGAAATCCCGCCCCATTATACGAGGGCATCAGCTCATCAATAGATACATTCGGTTCCTTCTTTTTGCTCCGCAGTTTCATGTAACTGGCGTTTAGCGTGATTCGGTAAACCCAACTTGAAAAAGCAGACTTGCCCTGAAATGTATGGATTTTGCGGAAGAGAGTCAGAAGAACTTCCTGCGTCACATCCTGCGCATCCATTTGGTTGCGGGTTAAATTGAAACTGAGGCCGTATATCTTTTTTTGATAGATCTCAGCTATTTTGTCATAGGCCTCAAGGTCGCCACCTTGAAACTGCCGCACTAGGGCTTCTTCTAATATTTTATTTTCTTTAGGCTGGGTAAAGGACATAAAAAGTGATTCGAAATAGAGAGATGTCTCTTTTTACCAGGAAACCGTGCTGTTCCACCCACCCTGATAAAATAAGATGCGCCGAACAGCAAAGCGATTCAATTGGAATGTATTACCGACATTTTTATTGAGAAAAAAGAGCCGGGCAAGCAGAAACAGATTATTTTGCTTCCGGTCCTGTGGAAGAATCAACAGGGTTTTCGTCAGGGCTGGCATTTTCGGTAGAATCACCCTCAGCAGAATCGCCTTCAGCAGTAGCACCTTCACCCTCTGTTACTGCTGCTGTGGCGGAGTCTTCGCCTTCTGGTAACTCTTCACTTTCCGCGTCCTTCATAGATTTCTTGAAGTTCCGGATGCTATTTCCAAAAGCGCTACCAATTTCAGGCAACTTACCCGCTCCAAATATGATCATGATAATGACCAAAATGATCATCAACTCTGGAAAACCAATTCCCATCATAGCGAAAGTCCCTTTATTTATTTGATAAAAAGCCGATTATAACACTAAACTTTATCCATGCAACCCAATTATTGCCTGGATAAATCAACATTTTATGATACAATTCCGCCATTGGAGTTGTATATATTACGAAATTAAAGATTAGGAAACAGATAGTTATGAGATTTATGTTTGCCGTTGCCACAGCTTTTTGTCTGCTCTTATCAACTCACACCTTCACTGCCGAGGCCGACACTTTCTCTCAACGATTCGAAAAAGGTTCTTCCGACTTCGGTGGACAATTTGGGTGGGGTTATACCTTCGATTTGCCTCCTGGAAGAGATCGTATCAATATAGGTACGGTTTTCATCTTCCCCAACTGGCAGAAAAATCTAACAGGTTTGATTGGGGAATCCTGGTATAAAGGCGCGTTGTTCTACCATGCAGAAGCAGGAGTTGCTATTGCCGCAGACCGAGGTGGAAACACACAATGGGGTTTTTCTCCACTTATGGCTCAATATAAGTTTCTTAGCTCCGACAGAAAATGGGCTCCGAATCTTCTTGCAGGAGCAGGTTTCTCATACGGCGACTGGAGCGATTTAGCCACACGCGAGATCGCAACAGAATTCGAATTCCTACTCCATATAGGTGCGGGTGTAGAGTTCTACAACCAAACTGGAGCTTGGTCTCTAAACTACCGACTATTCCACGTGTCTAATTCCGGAATTGAGTTCCCAAATATCGGCCTCAACGCTCATATCTTCAGCATTGGCAAGCGCTTCTAGCGGGCGCACCACCACAGGGGAATGAAACCCGTCAACAAACTCCCGTCATCACGAGTGACAAAGGAGCGAGGCGATCCATTCTTGCGATATTTCTGCGAGTAAGGAGTAAGGTTTCATGTTCGATTCCAATAAATACACCATTTTGAACAAACTATTCCGCTTTATTGAGCGACTGGCGTTTAAGCATTCACTGGTTGTCGTCGCCGTTTCTATAATTTTGGCGGGGCTCTCCATATGGGTCACTGCTGAAAAGCTGACCTTCAAAACCGGGCGCGGAGACTTGGTCGCCAAAGGCCTGCCTTATGTGAAACTTTATGAAGAATACCGCGACCAGTTTGAAGACCTCGAAGGAATGGTCATCGTCGTAGAAAACGAATCGCCAGCAAAAATGGCCGAGTTCGCCGAGGCGCTAGCCGCAAAACTGCAAGTTAGGCCCGACCTGTTTTCGCAAGTCATCTATAAATTCGACACATCTTATTTCCGCTCCCGCTTCCTGCTCTACCTCGATCCGCCAGACTTAAAAAGCCTGCAAACAAAACTCGAAGAACATCAAGGCTTTATTGAATCGATCAACGCCTCACCCGGACTCAACCGCCTGCTAAACGAGATCAATAGAGAAATCAGCTCTGGCATGGTCGGTTCACTGATGACCGATTTTCTCGGTGGAGACGATGCAGAGGAAGAAAAGGAAGAAAAGAAAAACGACGAAAACGATCTGAACCTTCTGATACGCATTATTGAAGAGATGAATCGGTCACTGGGAAAAAATTATTATTACCAGTCGCCCTGGCAGTCGTTGTTCAATTCCGGCGAAGAGTCTCTTCGGGATAAAGGTTATCTGGTTTCTAAAAACGAAAAACTACTTTTCATACTCGCCGTCCCCAACGAAGACGAAACCAGTTTCACAGGGTATAAAGCCTCGGTCTATTCCGCACGTGAGCTGATCGCCGAAGTGAAAAAAGATTTTCCAAGCATCTCCGTCGGATTGACAGGGGAAGACGTAATCTCCACCGACGAAATGATCACCACCCAAAAAGATGTCGAACTGGCATCGAAGATAGCCTTGGGCGGAATCGCCTTGCTGTTCATCATCGCGTTCAAAGGAATCGTAAAACCCCTGCTTGCCTTGTTCAGTCTGCTCATAGCGCTGGCATGGTCTCTGGGCTTTACCTCACTAACAGTGGGTCACCTGAATATTTTGTCAGTGGTGTTCACGACGATTCTAATCGGACTAGGCATCGACTTCGGTATCCATATTCTCGGACGCTATAAAGAAGAACGAAAAGAGGGAGCCGATATCTCAACCGCCCTGCAAAAAACACTGCAAGGAACCGGGCAAGGCAATTTTTCCGGAGCCATAACTACAGCTATGGCGTTCGGTTCAATGGTGCTGACCGACTTCATCGGTATCGTGGAGTTGGGGTGGATAGCGGGATGGGGCATTCTCTTTTGCATGATAGCCATGGTGCTACTATTACCCGCATTGGTAACGCTCGAAGAAAAATGGCGAAAGCCTGTCTATTCCAAATCAGCAGAAAAACCCATGACCGCCAGTATCCATTGGCTCGACCGATTTTTCAGCCACTACAAACTCATTATCACAGTGTGTTGTGTGCTGGTGCTTGTGGCATCGCTTTCATTAAGAACCGCGCATTTTGACTACAACCTGCTGAACCTGCAAACCAAAGGCACCGAAGCCGTTAAATATGAAATGCGCATACTCGAAAATGCAGGTCGTTCCGCTTGGTCTGCCGCCATGCTCGCCGACTCGCTCGAAGAAGTGCGACAAAAAGAAACTCAACTGAAAACCCTGCCCACAATAGAAAATGTCGAAAGCATCGCGGCGATGGTGCCAAAACATCAGGAAGAAAATTTGCAATACGTCCGCGAAAACCTTTCGCCCCTGTTGAGCGAACTCTATGTCGAAGAAGACGACGAGCCGTTCTCACTCAAAGCATTGACCAAAACTTTTAAACGCATCCGCTTTAAGTTGCAAGGTCGAGAAGGTAAAGAAGATAAAGTCGCCAAAGCCGCAAGAGAAATTGATAAATTTTTTAAGCAGAACGAAACCATTGCGCCGGAATTAGCAGAGAAAAAACTCGCAGAGTTTTCAGAGGAGTTGTTTGTAGATTATCGCGGACTGATGGCCGACCTTAAAAAAAATGCCGACCCGAAACTGGTGGAGATTTCCGAGATACCGAAAAGCTTGCGAGACAGATATATTTCTAAACAAGGTAAATATCTGATTACTATTTTCCCGAGTGTAGATATCTGGAACCTCGATGAGAGAAAGCGTTATCTCAAAGACCTGCGCTCTGTAGATGTCAACGTGACAGGCAGTGCGGTGCATATGTTCAACTCCACACGGTTGATGACTGAAGGCTATATCAATGGCGGCATCTATGCCATGACGGCAATCATCATTTATGTTTTTATCGTTTTTAGAAATCCGCGTACGGTTTTCTTTATATTGCTTCCCGTGATAGCAGGCTCGATATGGACGGTGGGAATAATGGAGTTGACCGGATTGAAACTCAATATGGCGAACCTCGTCATCCTACCGTTGATA
>DUZG01000007.1 GCA_013349585.1 Nitrospinota bacterium
AAGGTTTCAAAGTCACTCACCTTGGGTTTTCGCATATAAGACTCGACCAACCCGACCACCATCCCCGCACCTATTGTGGGGTTCAGCGATGTCAGCGGTGCCGCAAAAAATGCAGTAACAATGGAAACAGGGTGGCCAAATGCGATAAGTGTTCCCAACGCGCACAATCCACCATTGAGTAAGACCCAGGTGATTACCAGTTGCCCTCCCAGTTCAGGGGATTGTTGGAACCCCACCACAAACATGCTGAGAATCAAAACACAAATGCCCCAGCCTATATAAAGCCCCAGTTTGCTGGACGGTGGTTTCTTATCCAGTTCTTCCAAATGACTAGCGTTAGGCGGTGATTCCATATTGGGTATCATTCCTATAAGATGCCCGGCACCGACGAAAGCAATGATTTTTTTCGGCGCATTAGGAGCCGCAGAAATTTGCGCCAGCCGCCCGACCATATATTCATCGCGCTCATCAATCAGCACACGTTTGATTTCTGGTAGTGCTTCACCAAACTCACTGACCACCGCATGCAACATATCGCCGCGCTTCAAATCTTCTACCTGTTCTTCGCTAATTTCTTCGCCGACAAACACGCCAGCGACCAATCCGCCGACAATTTTGAGTTTTTGCCAGAAAGAAACTTCGGTAACCAGCCTGTGCAAAGTGGTAGATATATTTCGGTCGATGACTTCAAGGCGAAGATCCTTTTCACGGGCCAGCTCCACCGCACGCATCATTTCTTTCCCCGCCTCAACGCCTATCCGCTCCGCCAAACGTTTTTGGTAAGCGGTCAGAGCCAGGTTGATTAAAAGCAGGCCCGCTTTCTTTTTCTTGAAGACTTGATATATGTCGAGGTTTTTCCACCAGGCTTGATTGGTGATATTTTCCAGACGCGGCGCACAAAGCTCGACGGCGATGCAATCGTAATCTCCGGTGTCAATTTTCTCTTCAACCATTTCGACACTCAATTTCGAAACATGCGCCGTGCCAACTAAAGTCACTTCACTGTTGTTCAATTGAATAACTTTTACAATTTCTTCCTGGTTTTCCAAAAATTCTTCTCCAACGGACGTTCGCCCGAATAATTTGTGAACAAATAAGGATCTTTATAGATTTTAAATCGGGAATACGAAAAAACGATGAGATCGGCTCTTGGAATTCCGAAGTTTATAATTTAACATAAACTATGGTAAATCCAGTACATGTAAAAATTTTAGAACAAGGCGTCTAAGTCTGGAGCAAATGGCAGGAAGAAAACCCTGAAATTGTGCTCTATTTGCGTGGTGGGGAATTGAACAAAATAAACCTCACTAGTGTAGACCTCACTCAAGCTGATCTCACTCGTGCAAACCTTTTTAATGCGAAACTCAATGAGGCCAACATAGAGAACTCCATTATCCAGAACACCCTATTTTCAGATCTTGATTTATCGAAAACAAAAGGGCTGGATAAATTTAGGCCACTTGGGCCTTCCAGCATCGACCATCGAACTTTTATGAAGTCAAAATATCTTCCGGAAAAGTTTTTGCAGGATTGTGGATTGCCTGAACAGTTTATTGAGCATCTTCCCCCCCTGTTGAATTCAATTGAATCGGTTCAGTATCATTCTATTTTCATAAGCTATTCCAGTGAAGACGAGAAATTCGCTAATCGGTTTCATGCCGATTTACAGGCGCAAGGAATTCGCTACTGATTTGCACCGAAAGACATGAAAATTGGCGACAAAATTCGCACCCGTATCGACGAAATGATTCATGTGCATGGCAAGCTATTGCTGGTTTTGTCAAAAGATTCCGTTGAAAGCAGTTGGGTAGAAAAAGAAGTGGAGACGGCTATTGAAAATGAAACTACGCGGAAAGAAACCGTTCTCTTCCCCATCCGTCTAGATTATACTGTGATGGATATCAAAACTGATTGGCCCGCCGATATCAAAAGAGCCCGTCATATCGTTGATTTTAAGGAATGGAAAGACCACGATGCTTATCAGGAAAATTTTGCGCGTTTGCTTAAAGACCTGAAGCGGGAAAGTTGATAGACTGTCTCCAATGAAATTTTAATCTTTCCAATCCCCCTCATCCTAGCCCTCTCCCTCCAGGGGAGAGAAGGGACTTTTTGCTTCCTCTCCCTTGAAGGGAGAGGATTGAGGTGAGGGTGAATCAATAATAATTTATTAATATCAATGCAACCTTTCAAGCTAAAATCCAACTACAGCCCTGCTGGCGATCAGCCGCAGGCCATTGAACAACTGGTCAAGGGCCTGAACACCAGCCCGAGTGCGCAGACCCTTTTAGGGGTTACTGGCTCTGGAAAAACCTACACCATTGCCAACGTCATTCAAAGGGTACAGAAACCGACTTTAGTGCTGGCCCATAACAAGACTCTCGCGGCGCAACTTTACAACGAGTTCAAAACCTATTTCCCAGATAACGCTGTTGGATATTTTGTCAGCTATTACGACTATTACCAGCCGGAGGCGTATCTTGCGCAAACAGACACCTTCATCGAAAAAGATGCATCCATCAATGACGAAATTGACAAGATGCGGCATTCAGCCACCCAGTCTTTATTCGAGCGCCGCGATGTGATCATCGTTGCCAGTGTATCCTGTATTTATGGGCTGGGTTCCCCCGAAGCTTATCAGGGCATGCTGTTGTTTTTGGAACGCGGTAGTCAAATGGAGCGCGATAAGGCTGTCGCCAAGCTGGTAGAGATTCAATATAAAAGGAACGATATCGATTTTCAACGCGGTACGTTTCGCGTACGCGGCGACGTTTTAGAGATCCTTCCTGTCTACGAAAGAAATGAAGCTATTCGCATTGAGTATTTTGGTGACGAGATCGATCGTATCTCTTCCTTTGACCCACTCACTCGGCAACCCATTGCAGAACTGGATCGCATTGCCATTTACCCTGCCAGCCATTATGTGATGCCTCAAGAGCCGCTGAAGCGGGCCATGGTAAATATACGCGAGGAACTAATTGAACGCATTGGCTATTTTGAAAGTCAAAATATGTTGATCGAAGCCCAGCGTATTGACCAACGAACCTTGTTCGATCTCGAAATGATCAAAGAGCTGGGGTATTGTCAGGGAATAGAAAATTATTCACGTCACTTAATGGCTCGCGAGCCGGGATTACCCGGCCCTACCCTGCTGGACTATTTTCCCGATGATGCCCTTTTCATAGTTGATGAAAGTCACGTCACGTTGCCGCAGTTACAGGGCATGTACAAAGGCGATCGTTCTCGAAAAGAAAGTCTGGTGCGCTATGGTTTCCGCCTTCCTTCTGCGTTCGATAACCGGCCGCTTAAGTTTGATGAGTTTGGTGAGCATGTAAGAGATATCATTTATGTTTCAGCGACTCCGAGTCCCTATGAACTGGATAAATGTCAAGATAACGTCGCAGAGTTGATCGTCAGGCCTACCGGATTGATCGACCCTGAAATCGAAATCTTACCCATCGCCACTCAGGTCGATGATATTTATAAACAGATTCGAGTCCGTGCCAAAAAAAAACAGCGCACGCTAGTCACTACTTTGACCAAAAGGTTTTCAGAAGATCTAGCCGAACATCTTTCGGAATTGGGTCTCAAGGTAAAATACCTACATTCAGACATTATAACACTGGAAAGAACACAGATCATTCGCGAACTCCGATTGGGTGTATTCGATGCCTTGATAGGAATCAATCTATTGAGGGAAGGACTGGACATCCCCGAAGTTTCACTGGTAGCAATACTAGATGCGGACAAAGAGGGTTTTCTAAGGTCGACCACTTCTTTGATCCAGACTTCTGGACGCGCGGCAAGAAATGTTGACGGCAAAGTAATTTTCTACGCTGACCGAATTACCAAATCCATGCAAGCGGCAATGGATGAAATGAGTCGGCGACGGGAAATTCAACGGACATACAACAAAGCCAACAATATTACTCCCACCTCGATAAAAAAATCGATTCAAGACAGTATGGAAAACAGAAAAGGTGAAGAAATGGCATTTGCCCTAGCAGAAGAAGAGGAAGCCTATGAATCAGGAGTACCTGTATTGCAAATGATAGCAAAACTTGAAAAGCAAATGTTGGCTGCAGCAAAAAATCTGGATTTTGAAAAAGCCGCAAAACTTAGAGATAGGATAAAAAAAATGCGGGCCAAAGATTTACAAATAATTGCGAGATGAGTTAGCGCATGTCATTTCTTCGATCCGCTAATCGAGATTGAATCAACTTCGCAATACTCGCTTCTGTTTCAGGTGAAATATCACGCCACTTAATACCTGTCACAAAGGGTGAGGTTTCGCTTTTAGGGTTTTTGCGAATATTCCTGATATCAGCCATCTGGCTCTGAATGCTTCCGCAGTTAGGAATTTCTAAATTCAAAAATAATTTATTTTCTCTAATAATCTGTTTAGTGTGAGTGAATAAAATTCCATTTGCGCTAATATCTCGAACAATTCCCGAGTCTTCATATTTTTGGTCATCAGCTTCATAGTAATATCGAATAGGAAAATTGGCCTTAAATCTTTGATGCTTGCGCAGGTTATGCGAATCAAATGAACGAGGATATTCTACAATTAAAAGGGGCATGCCATGCACAATTGACATGATCGTTGAAGTTTTGAAGTTTACAAATAGACCCTCTTTTGTGAAATGCACTTGGGTTCCAGTCTGAGGAGCAACCCTAAAGTCTTCTACTCCCGCCCTGGGCAAATCCAGGATAATATACTGGCCCTTACGCCACCCACGGACGAGAACATTGAATACTTCACCTCGCACCGTTATGCTAACTTTTTGACCCATCGTAATGGGAAGTTCCTCTTTCTTATAAGCCATACACTAATGTCCCAAAAGTTAGGTTTGCATAAATTTTTGCGCCCCTCACCTTTAAACCAAAAGAACGAAAACTGCAGAAAAATGCTAGGTTTAGCTAAACTATATTTTCTAATAAAGTTAAGGTGATAAACTACTGAAGTTTGAGTCTTTGTTCAAGAAAAAAAACATCCAAAATGGCAGAATTTTCGGCAAAGTTGTTTGAGTCGAAAACAGTTTATGCGGCGGGAACGAGCGGATATAGCTGAAAATACTTTTTAAAAACTTTTTTTGCAATGGGTGCTGCCGTAGTTCCTCCGTGTCCACCATGCTCCACTAAAACAGCTATTGCAATTTCTGGTTTTTCATAAGGAGCAAACGCCACGAACCAAGCATGGTCTCTATACTTATAGGGAACCTCATCTTCCTTTGCCAGTTCCTCGTTGGATTTCATTCGTACGACCTGCACGGTTCCAGTTTTCCCCGAGACGATGATATTCTTTAAGCGCGATCTTTTACCTGTTCCTCTAGCTCCGTTGACCACATCGCGCAAGGCTTTTCGGATGACTTCCATGTTCTCAGAGCTACCCGCAATCTGCCCTCTAATTTCCGGATGGAATTCTTTGATCGTTGTTCCGCCCGGCTCTTCAATTCGTTTTACAAGATAAGGCTTGAGCAGCATACCTCCATTCGCAACCGCCGCCATCATGTTTGCCTGCTGTAACGGAGTAACCAGGTTGTACCCCTGCCCAATGGAGGCAGAAATGGTTTCCCCCAATAGCCAAGCTTTTTTTCGGTTCTTCAATTTCCATTGAGTGCTGGGGACCAGTCCACTTTTTTCTCGACTTAGCCCCACCCCTGCAGGTGAGCCGAAACCAAATTTTCTCGCATAACGCGCCAGAGTATCGATTCCCATCCGGTGACCCACTGTATAAAAATACACATCACAAGACTGCACCAGAGCATCGTGCATGTTTACCGCACCATGACCGTTTTTTTTCCAGCATCGATACCTGCCACGGCCCAATTTAAAATGTCCGGGACAGTAAATAGTTGTTTCGGGGTCGACCACCCCTTCTTCCAAAGCTGCATAAGCCACAGCAATTTTATAGGTAGAACCCGGAGGGTATAGACTATGAATAGATCGGTTTTGCAGAGGGTGCATTTGATCATTAATCAGCTTCCTCCAGTTTTTGGAGGTTATTCCCACCGCAAACTCATTCGGATCAAAAGTGGGTTTGCTTGTTATAGCCAGAATTTCTCCCGTCTGGACTTTTATCACGACAGCCGATCCGTTTACTATTTTCTCAGGAGTGCTGGTCATCGCTTTTTCCAGTTCTGCCTGCACTTTCACATCTAGAGTAAGTATCAGATTATTCCCACTTTCAGAAGGAAGCTTGCGTAAAGCCTTAAGCTCTCTTCCAGAAACATCTACCTCCACTTCTTGATATCCTTTTTTACCTCGCAAGGTGGACTCAAAAACATTTTCTAAACCATTTTTCCCTACAAAATCACCCTGGCTGTAAAACGGATTGTTTGTATTTTTCAATTTTGATTTTGAAATTTCCCCTAAATATCCCAGGGTATGAGACATCAAATCTTTATAAACATAATTCCTCAGAGGCTCTGCTTTTATTTTAATTCCCGGGAGACGCATATTATTTTCCTCAACAAATGCGACTTCCTCACGAGAAATATCTGCCTTGATCAAAACATCCTTAAAAGATTTTTTCCTGCCTATATTTTCCTTTAATTTACCACGCTCAAATTTAATTATTTTTGCAAGTAAATCCAGAGAAGGGTCTGAATCTCCAGCATCTTCAGGAGTGATATAGAGATTGAAAGAAGGCCTAATGCTAACGAGGGTTTCACCATTCCGGTCTTTAATTATTCCTCGGGAAGCTGGAAGGCTTACCATACGGACTCGATTATTTTCTGAGAGTCCGGTTAAATATTGCCATTTTAAAACCTGTAAATACCAAATTCGCATCGACAAACAGATAAACACAAAAACCACCAGAATGGCGAAGACACGAATCTTTTTCTTAATCGCGTCATTAGTTTCTGTCCCGTAGCGAAACATATTTATTTAACCGGATTCATATAAGGATCGGAAGTTTTTGCCCTCAACCAGTTATTTAACTGATTGAACAATAAAAATAGAATAGGTCCCACTATCCCATTGTAAATACTATAAACAGGTAATGACTGATATATAAAACTGGATGCCACCTCGCCTTTTAAAACAGTGTTCATGGAAAAATAAAACACCAGACCATCAAACAAGGAAGATGCAACTAGAAAAAAAGCGACAGGGATTACTCCTTCAACGTAAAACTTATCTTTTAGAGTTGCAAAAAAGAAACCAATAAAACTTTTCGACAAAGTGTTCACACCCAATAATCCACCGGATAGGCTATCTTGCAATATGCCTATCACAATACCCGACCCAATACCCATAGCTCTTGAGCAATGGACCCCGCAGTAGACTACCCAGATTAAAGCAAGGTCTGGAACCACTCCGCCAATGGAACACATTCCAAGCCAAGTGGTTTGAATTGCAAATAAAATGATAACAATTAAAATTTGCGCAAAATAATACATGCTAAGTATTAAGAAAGAAAAACAAGGACTTCTTCCAAATTAGATAAATCTGAACTGGGAGCCAACGTAATCTCCTGAAATAGCCCCTGTTTTTTTCTGACAACTTTAGAAACCGTTCCAATAACAAGACCTTTAGGGAAAACACCACCCAAGCCTGAAGACAAGACTCGGTCACCCACCTTAATCTCGGCGGTGTTCGGAACAAATTTTATTTTGCATAGTTTTTCACCTGTTCCAACGACCACACCCGAAACGCGACTACCTTGAAAGAGGGAGTCCACAGCACTGCGTGAATCTATCGTTAGCAAAACTTTTGATGTGGTGGGCCCTGCATGAATGATTTGACCAATGACCCCTGAATTCGTCACCACAGCCGAATAAGTTCGAACACCGTGCTGCGTTCCTTTATCAATAAATACAACCTTAGACCATTGTGTGGCGGCCCTGCCAATAACGGTGGCAACCAACGACTCTTTCTTACGCTCTTCCTTATAAGACATTAAACCGGAAAGACGTTTCTGACGGAAAATTCGCTCAAGCAGAGCATTCTTTTCATTGACGAGGCGTTCTACTTCAAATTCAAGTCGCTCGTTTTCCCTGGAAACATTCACAAGGTCGAAGTAATGATTGATTCCATCTGAAACAGATTGTACGGATTGTGTAAACAGATTTTGAAACGGGGAAAGAATATGACCCGTCATTGAATCGAGGAAGGAAATTCCTTTTTCCTGTTTGGCACTTAAACTCATTAAGGCTAGGGAAAATAGCAAAATAAAAAAAACCATAATAATATTTTTTCTGCCTTTGGGTCCCTTGCTGGGCACTACTAGATGGTAACCTTTCTTAGCAACTTGGGTTCAGCTAAAACTTTGCCAGCACCTAAAGCTACTGCTGAAAGAGGGTCTGCAGCTAAAGTTATTGGCAGACCTGTGGCTTCTTTAAGTAAAATATCTAGCCCTTTAATTAGCGATCCCCCACCCGCAACAACCACTCCTTTGTCTACAATATCAGCGGCCAACTCGGGCGGTGTGCGTTCCAGGGCAATTTTTACAGCCTCTACAATCGTTCCAAAAGTTTCGGTGAGTGCTTCTCGAATTTCCTCATCCGAAATAATCAGTGTTTTAGGAATTCCTGCAACCAAATCTCTACCCTTGACTTCCATTGTCATACGTTTTTTTAATGGATATGCAGAGCCAATTTGAATTTTCACATCCTCAGCAGTTCGTTCACCAATCAAAAGATTATATTTTTTCTTTACATAATTTACGATGGCTTCGTCCATTTCATCCCCGGCAATTCTTACCGATCTGCTGAAAACAATTCCAGACATTGAAATAATCGCTACTTCCGTTGTTCCACCACCAATATCAATGATCATATTTCCCGTGGGTTCCTGTACAGGGAGATCCACTCCAATTGCAGCGGCCATCGGCTCTTCTACTAGAAAAACTTCCCGTGCGCCGGCAGATTCCGCAGAATCTCGAACTGCCCGTTTTTCCACCTGAGTAATTCCCGATGGAACTGCTATGAGTACTCTAGGCCGAACCAAAGTTTTTCTGTTATTGTGAACTTTTTGGATGAAACTACTGATCATTTTTTCGGTAACTTCAAAATGTGCAATGACCCCATCCTTCATTGGGCGAATGGCTGTAATACTGCCTGGAGCTCTTCCAAGCATTTGCTTGGCTTCTTCCCCTACAGCCTGCACCTCTTTTGTAGTACTATTAATAGCTACTACAGAAGGTTCTCGCAAAACAATTCCTTGCCCTTTGACATTAACTAAAGTATTAGCTGTTCCTAAATCAATCGCTAAATCGTTCGAGAACAAATCCCAGAAAAAATTTAACACTCCAACTATCCTCTTTAAGTTTCCAGCTAATTTATCTAACTAATTGTTTTTCAACACCTTTCCTTATAACAAGGGGTCACCCGAATTGCAAGATAAAAGCCCATATCTTTTGACAAGCTCGCATTGTCAAACCTTTGATCAGGAGTGTTCACAGAAATATTCATTTGTAACTATAAACATGTACTATTGGCTTGCGATTCTCTTTGCCCTTTTATAAAATAGAAGGCTTTATAAACGAACACGTCCCGGAAGGTTTAATGCTAAGTATAATTCGCGAACACGCTGATTCATGGATGATTAAAGCCATCCTCTGGTTAATTATTTTTGCTTTTATTGGCACCATATTTTATTCATGGGGTATGGGAGGGTCTTCCGGTTCTGGCGGTGGAGTTATCGCTTCGGTGAATGGAGAAAAAATTCAGCAAGGTGAGTACGAACGTACATTTAACAATCTCGTAGACTTTTACCGACAGCAGTTCAAAAGCAATTTTTCCAATGACATGATAAAAAGTCTGGATTTAAAAAATCAGGCTTTGGAAGCTTTGATCCAGAAAAAAATTCTTCTCATTGAAGCAGGCAAGCAGAATATTAAGGTCAGCAACGAAGAAGTAATCTCTTATATTAAAAAAATACCGGCATTCCAAAGCAACAAGAAATTCAGTGAACCAGCTTATAAAAATTATATCAAGAGCCAAAGGCTAACACCCGGTGAGTTTGAAGAAACCCAACGCGAAACCCTTTTGCTAGACAAGCTGGAAAAAATATTCCGCACTCACTCCAAAGCTTCAAAATCAGAGGTCTTGAAAGAATTCCGCAATCAAGAGGATAAGGTTAAGCTCGAGTATGTGAAATTCACAAATGATAATTTCATATCTAAAACTACGATCTCAGACCAAGCACTCAGAGATTATTTTCAAGCGAACAAATCCAAATTTGAAATTCCCCCGCAAATCCGTGTTCAATATGTAAAGGTTGAAGCTAAAAAATATCAATCAAAAATTGAACCCAGAGAAGAAGATATTGAAGAGTATTATCAAACAAAAATCGCCAACTTTAATGTTAAGAAAAAATACAAAGCCAGCCATATCCTTACTAGCTTAAAGCCTTCGGACATTGAGGAAGATATAACAGAAAAAGAAAAACAGAAGCAAGCTGACGAAAAAGCCAAACTAAAATCGAACGAGCTTTTAGAAAGACTTAATAAGGGTGCCGATTTTAGTGAAGTGGCCAAAAAACATTCTGACGACCCTTCATCAGGAGCAAATGGCGGTAGTCTGGGCGAGTTCCCCGAGGGAACCATGGTCTCGGCATTTGAAAATGCTCTCGACAAACTAAAACCAGGTGAAATCAGCAAACCTGTTCTTAGCCCTTTTGGTTATCACATAATTAAGCTGGAAAGCGTCGAGCAAAAACGAATTAAACCGCTTTCTGAGGTTAAAGATGAAATCATCCAATCCCTAAAAGAAATCAAAGCCCGGCAACGTGTAAAAAGAATAGTAAAACGCATACATCAGGCCGCCCAACAAGACGAGAACCTGAGTAAAGCCGCAGAAGACCATCAGTTACAAACGGCAGAAACCAATTTCTTTTCCAGAGAAAACCATATAATCCTTGAAATCGGCAACCAGCCCGAGTTTTTCAGTACAGCATTTAGCTTAGAAAAGAATAAAATTAGCGAACCCATCATTACCCCTGAAGTATCTTTTGTACTAAAAGTTACCGAAGAAAAGCCCAAATATATTCCTGAGCTGAGTGATGTTCAGGAAAAGGCGAAAGAGGCTTTAACAGCAAGTAATAATGAAGCTGCTACGTTGAAAAAATTTGAAGAATTAAAAGAAAACCTAGCCAGAGACAAAGATCTGGAAAAAGTACTTAAGGGGTATGATATCAGCATCCGCAATACGCCTTTTTTCAGTAAAGCAGATTCGATTCCAGGTATTGGCAACATAAACCAAATTAAAGATAAAGCCTTTACCATGAAAGTAGGAGAATTCAGCTCTGCAAAAGTCCGCGACCGTTTTTATCTCTATCGGTTGGCAGACATAGAAATATCCGGTGAGCCAGATAGCGAGCAGACCAAGAAAATCACAAATAAAATTAAAATAGAAAAAAGCCGCCAAGCTTTTCAGGAGTGGATTGAAAATTTGAAAACTGGGGCGGAAATCCTGGTAGATAAAACTTTGTTATAGCTCCTACCCTTCTTTTTCATATAGCCCGTGGATATCGAGAATCTTTTTCACCAAAGATTCCATATCTTCGGCGATCACTCGAATCATCTCTTCCTTTCTTATTCCTCCCAAGTCATAAATAATATCCGGGACAGAGCCATAACTCCTTATCGCCTTCTCGGTTCCCCATTCAAGTGAAGAACCTTCGCGAACCCGAACTTTCTTCGGTTCCTTGGAACGATCAAAAGAAGCAATTTTAAACTTCAGTTTCTTACAGATTCTTAGCAAAGCATCGGTATATTTTATATTCATCACTGCCCTCTTATCAGGCTCGTGCTGCATCACCGTCAACACAATATTCGCCACATGGCGAGAACCGCCAAATTGCGGTCGTGCTCCGGTAAAAATATCTTCTCCATTTTTTATAACGCGTCCGGGAATAGCAAGAACATCTTCATGCCTTTTGGCGTCGCTCAAACCTAGACCAATATTAGTCTGAACCTCTGGAACCAAATTCCCGATCCGCTCTTTTGTGAAAATTTCCATGGCATCTTCTAGGTCACATAGGCATTGCTGTTTTTCACTTTCCCGGTACATAGCAGCAAAAGGTTCGACACATGGAGTGCCATTACCAGAAGCAACCCCTCCGACAATAGCCTGTCCGACATATTCTTTAGCATCTCCAACTGCTTCCCGAAGAGGTGTCCCTTTAGCCAATTTGGCCGTTATTGCTGCAGAAAATACGCAACCTGTACCATGCATATCTGCATTCGATAAACGTTCCGATGAAAAAACCTGCACCCCTTTATTGTCCAACAACAAATCTTCAGGATTTCCCTTGAGATGCCCACCGGTAATCAAAACAGCGCGTACACCTGTTTTTAAAATTGCGCGTGCGGCTTTTTTTCTATCTGAAAGGCTTTTGATTTTTATTCCTGAAAGCAATTCTGCTTCCTTTATATTAGGAGTGACCAAAGATGCAAGAGGAAGCAAATGCTTTTTCAACGCCTCCACCCCGCCTCGCGTCAACAAACGTTTTCCCGAGGAGGAAAGAACAACCGGATCGACCACCACATTTTTCAATCGACTTTTCTTAATCATTTTTGCAACCAAGCAAACCGTTTCTTCATTGCCAAGCATTCCTGTTTTCACTGCTTGACATTTTTTATCCTCAGAAATTGCACGGAATTGTTGTTCAACCACATCCACCGGCAAATCATAAGTCGAATGTACACCAAAAGAATTTTGCGATGTTATAGAGGTGATGATGGTTTTACAAAAAATACCGAGAGACGAAAACGTTTTTAGATCTGCTTGAATACCTGCTCCACCACCCGAATCCGAACCGGCAATAGTTAAAACAGTATTCACAGTTTTTTCAGACATAAATAAACCTTAATGAAATTTCAGAAGGGAGTAATTTAACAGACGGTCAAGAGGGCTGGCAATAGAATATTATACTTTTTAACCGACAGTAACCGATTTTGCCAGAGAACGAGGCTTATCAACATTTCTTTTAAGAGATGTAGCCGTAAAATAAGCAAACAACTGGCCAATCACCAGTTGAATCAGCGGAGCAGTCAGAGTAGGAACATTTGGGAGAATCAATTCCTCACTGAATAAATCGTGGTTTTTCCCCTGCTCCGTAAAATGGATTCCCAGTACAAACCCGGATCGAGCACGGATCTCTTCAATACTATGTATTGTTGATTGGTATAGATCTTTCTTTTCTTTGGGGGGCACAAAGACGATGCAAGGAATGTCATCATCTATCATGGCGAGGGTACCGTGCTTAAGAAACCCACCTGGCATTCCCTCAGCATGTACATAAGCCACTTCTTTCATTTTCAAAGCGGCTTCCAGAGCAATCGGATAATAAATTCCACGTCCCAGATACAACCAGTTTTTGTTTTTACAATATTTATTTGCGATACGATGAATAAAACCCGATCTCTCGTTTAAAACTCCTTGAATGATTGCCGGCAGTTCCTTTAAAGATTTCAAGTTCTCCTGATATGCTTTTTTGCTAATGACCTTTTTCTTTAGTCCTAGCTTCATCCCTAGTAAAGTGAGAACGACCATTTGCGATAGCGCCGCCTTAGTGCTGATCACACAAATTTCGGGTCCCGACCCTTGCAAAATAACTTTATCAACCATCCGCGCAATGGAAGAACCCATCACGTTGACTACCGCCGCAGTTTTAGCACCCTTCGCTTGGGAAAATTTCAAAGCCGAAAGCGTATCGAAAGTTTCACCTGATTGCGACATAGCAAACACCAGAGTCTTTTTATCTACATTTGCCAAGCTTAAAAACTCATCCGAACTAATTGGAGCTATGAATTTCTGTGCTAATTCAGAAAAAATATATTGCGCATATATTGCAACATAGAAAGTCGTGCCCACTCCTAGAAAATAAGAAGACTCCGCTTTTTCAAACATCTCCACAACATCGTCGAGGCCAGACGGTTCTAAATCCAGGGCATTGGAAATGGTTTGTGGCTGCTCATAAATTTCCTTGAGCATATAGTGAGGGTATCCACCCTTTTTAGATGTTTCACTGTCCCATTCAATTTTGGTGATGGGTTTGGTTATTTCCTCTTCATTGAGAATATTCTTAACAACATAAGAGTCACGGGAAAGTATGGCATATTCTCCATCATCCAGGATTACTGCATTTTTAGTATGGTCTATGAAGGCATTGAAATCCGAACCTACAAATTTTATTTCGTCACCAATCCCCAACATTAAGGGCGACTCGCGCTTAGCGCAAAATATATGGCCCGGTAGGTAGGTGCAAATAAAAGCCAGAGCAAAGGTTCCCTCAATCATATTGAGGGTTTTCAACAATGCCTTTTCAGGATTGCGGCTTTTTTTGAAAAATTTCTCAAGAAGATGCGCAATCACCTCGGTATCTGTATCCGATGAAAACTTATAACCCTCTTTTTTGAGTTGGTCTCTTAATGGGCGGTAGTTGGAAATAATTCCATTATGAACTACAGCAAAGTTGCCATCACGAGATGTAAAAGGGTGAGTGTTCCCCTTGGTCACCTTCCCGTGTGTCGCCCAACGTGTATGAGCTATTCCAATATTACTTTTCTGCTGCAGAACATCATGTTTCCGGTAAAACTCTTCTACCCCACCGATATCTTTTTTAATAAAGAGGCGAGATTTATTCATCAGGGCAACACCGCAGGAGTCATAACCTCGGTACTCCAGATTTCTTATGCCTTCAAAAAGAAGCTGCGACACATCTTTCAGCCCAACAACTCCACTGATTCCACACATATTCGCCCGCTATTTATGAGTTACGGAATAGCAGGCAGGAATAATTTCTCCCGAATGCACCACCGTACCAGGTTGAATCATATTACCCGCGCCAACCACTACACCATCGCCAATAAATGCGCCAAGCTTGGACATACCGGTAGAAATACGTTTTCCATTTTTGACGGATATGGGCTTCCAGTCGATAGTGCGGTTCACCGTCATACAGCCGGAACCGATATCTACATTTTCTCCCAAAACGCTATCACCGATGAAAGAAAGTCGACCGATTTGCGTATTATCCATAACAACGCAATTTTTCAATTCCACACCACTTCCCACCTCACAATTTTTTCCTAGAGAGGTGTAACTTCTAATAAGAGAATTATTGCCAATATAACTACCACTACCAATTGAGCAAGGCCCTTCAATAACCGCGCCCGCCTTGATCAATACATCTGCTTCAATTTTGACAATTCCTTGTAACGTCACATTCGCTTCTAGGATTGCCGTCTTTGCAATAGACGACCCTTCCCAGAAGTCCATGATCATTTTATTGGCCGTTAATATTTCCCAGGGGTGAACCACATCCAACCATTCATCCTCCCACATGGATGCACGAAGACCATCGCCTGCCACCATTTTCTTGAGGGCTTTTTCCATCGAAGCCCCACTCGATTCCAACAACTGGAAAAATGAGGCGGGTAAAACGAACACTCCCGCAAGAACATAATTGCCGAGGCTATTACTCTTCGGTTTTTCAATGATTTTTGTGATTTCCATCTGTGCATTGAGAAAGACATTGCCAAACTGTTCGTTGGAGGGCGGCAGACAGATAGAAGCTACAGGGCATTTGAAAGCGTGAAAAGATTGCTGAATCTTGCTAAAAATATTATTCGCTGTAAGGATGTCTCCATACAGAAGAAGAAAGTATTCTCCTGGAGAAATTTTATTTTTAACCTGCATAACAGCATTTCCAATCCCGCGGTTTTGTTTTTGCTCTACATAATGAATATTTAAGCCTTCATGATCATGCTCTCGAAGAGCATCGATCAGTTTCTCTCTTTTATGTCCCACCACAACAAAGATGTCATTAATACCTGAGCTGTTTAACAACTCAAGAGAGTTATCAAGAATAGTTCGACCCGCAACACCGATCATCGGTTGCGGACGAGTGTCCGAAAAAGGACTGAGATGGGAACCTTTACCTGCAGCTAAAATGATGGCTTTCATTTAGAAAATCTCGATTGGAAGGCAATAGCTCTATATTGGGAGACGGGCGTTATATTTCCAGCAACTTTTCTGCCCGCTTCAAGTCTTCGGGAGAATTTACCCCAAAAATTTCATCGGTATCCTCTATTTGCACCGATGCCACGGAGAATCCATTTTTTCTTGCGTATTCTAATGTATCGGTCAAATAATATTCCTTCTGAACATTATCATCGTCGAGACAGCATAAGGCTTTATAAAACAATTCTTTATCAAAACAATATACCCCCGAGTTGAATTCGTCAACAATTTTCTCTTGGGCAGAAGCATCCCGGTGCTCAACAATCTTTAATACCGACCCATCAATATGGCGGATAATACGACCGAAGTCGTGTTTCGCCTTACTCTTGAGTGTCAAAACGCTGCATTTTGCTGCCACTTCCTTATGCTGCTGTAGTAGCCGCTCAAGAGTCTCAGCCTTTATTAAAGGCATGTCCCCGCAAAGCACCAAAACATTACCCTTAAAATCTTTCAACGCCTGTTTTGTTTGTCGGGCCGCATGTCCAGTGCCTAGTTGTTCCTCCTGCAATACAAACTCCAGACCGCGTTTGGAAAATGTTTCCTGCACCTGATCGGCCTGATGTCCTACAACAACAATAGTTCGAGCCGGATGTAATTTTTCCGCAACATTAAGAACGTACTCAAGAATGGGTATTTCAGCTATGGGTATAAGGACTTTGGCGAGGGAGGTTTGCATGCGGGATCCTTTGCCCGCCGCGAGGATTATTACTGCTAGATCTTGCTCTTGCATTTAATTTCGTATTCCGCAATTTTCTTTCTTAAAGTATTACGGTTGATGCCCAAAATATTTGCCGCTTGTGTTTGGTTGCCGTTGGTTTCTTTTAAAACAATCTCAACCAACGGTTTTTCAATACCTCCCATAATCAACTCATGCAGGTGACCGTTGTTTTGTTCATCCATTAGACCCACATATTGCTTAATCGATTTGTCGAGCCATTTTTCAAGAAACGTATGCACTTTTTTTTGACTGTTCTGCATTGTCGAAGAATCCATTCTTATCCAAATAAAAAAACGCGGTGTCCTACCCAGAGCCTAGCGTGACTTGATTTCGTGGATATTAACAAACTCCTTAAATTTGGTCAAGCAAGGACTTGTTTCTCTTTATAAGTCACATAATTACAGGTTGCTTACTTTCCACCCTCTGGTCTAAAATGAGAGTAAATAATAACGGATTTCAGTTATTTTCAATTTTCCTCTAAAAACATTATCCGAATTTCCATATGAAAGTTTCTTGTATCACATTAGGATGCCGGACCAACCAGCACGATACCGCTGAGATGCAAACTCTTCTCGAGAAGGAAGGGTTTGTCATGGTCGGTCAGCGAGAAAAAGCCGATGCCTATGTCATTAACACCTGCACCGTTACACAAAAAAGCGATGCCAGTTCTCGGCTCGCCGTTAAAAAATCCCTCACCCTTAACCCAGATGCTCTGGTTGTATTCACCGGATGCTATGCGCAACTGAATCCAGAAGAAGCCTCTGAACTGACCGGACTCGATATCGTACTGGGCAACGCCGACAAACTGGAAATTGCAAAACTGCTAAAAAGCAGGCTGCTAAACCCTGACAGGCAATGGCAAAAATCTGAGGCTACCGAAATCGTGATGTCGGACATCCATAAGAAAAGGATTTTTAGAACCATCCCAGTCAAAAACTTTCAAGGCATGACCAAGGCTTTCATAAAAGTTCAAACCGGCTGCGATGAGAAATGTTCTTTTTGCACCGTTGTTCGAGCTCGCGGCAAATCCATCAGTGACAGCCGAGAAAACATCCTTAACAATATCCAGGAAGCCATTGATATCGGTTTCAAAGAAATTACCCTGACGGGAATCAACCTCGGCACCTGGGGGATGGATACGGGAGAAACATTCACTTCCTTAGTCCAAAATATTGTCGAATTGCCTGGCGATTTCAGAGTCCGGCTGAGTTCGATCAACCCGATGGAGATCGATAACGGTTTAATTCGGCTCATCGCCGAAACGGAGAAACTCTGCTCACATCTGCATATTCCTTTGCAAAGCGGCGACAACGAAATTCTGCAACGAATGCGTCGAAACTACAATAGCGAGCAATACAGAGATGTACTCCACCGCGCTACCAACGTGATTCCCAATCTAGGGCTGGGTGCCGATATAATTGTAGGGTTTCCGGGAGAAACCGATGTGGCATTTGAAAACACCCGCAAACTAATCGAAGAGTTCCCCTTCTCTTACCTGCATGTATTTTCTTATTCGCCAAGGCGTGGGACCGAAGCCAATGACTATAAAGATGATATTCCCGGAAATATTAAAAAAGAGCGCAACAAAATACTCACTCAATTGGTCGCAGAAAAAAGCCTGGAATTAAAAAGTAAATTTCTCAATCAAACGGCAACCGTACTCATAGAAAACCAGCGCGACAGAAAAAGTGGCAAACTAAAAGGCCATACCGACAACTATATTCCTATCAGCCTAAACGGACCCGATTCACTTAAAAACCAATTGATACCCGTAACTCTGCAACAGGTTTCAGGAGACCATGTTGAAGGATGCTTCCTCTCATAACACTCACAAACGACTTCGGACTCGATGACCCTTTCGTTGGCGTTATGAAGGGGGTTATTCTCAATATCGAACCCGAAGCTCATATTGTTGACATCACCCACAATATCAACCCCCAAAACATCTTCCAAACATCTCAAGTCCTGAACGCGACCTATTCGCGCCTGTAGCCGCATGGATCGCCACTAGCATTCCCGCCTCTAAAATGGGACTTCGTATTCTAAAGCCAGCCCGACTAGAGCTACCGGAAGCCACAAAAAAAGCAAAAACATCAAAGGTAAAATCATCTATATCGATCGGTTCGGAAACGCCACCACAAATATACCCGCAGAATTAATGAGCGAAACCTTTGCATCATCAGATACAATAGAATTCAAGATTGGTAAGAATAAAATAGATGGACTACTCACCGGTTATTATCAAATTAATCTTGGCCAGACGTGGGGCTATTCTCAACAGTTGGAATCAGGTTGAAGTTTTCTGTCGCGAGAACAGTGCAGAAAATAAGCTCAAATTAAAAACAGGGCAAACCGTCACCCTCAAAGTAAAATAAAAATTGCCTGATTTAAAAAAGTTAACAATCTAGAAATTATAGAATCCTATGAAACCTTACGATCCAGACGGCATAAAAATCGTCTGTCAAAATAAAAAAGCGCGCCACAACTACACTATTGAGGATTCTTTCGAAGCTGGATTGATGTTGAAAGGCACCGAAGTAAAATCATTGAGAAATGGCAAAGCCAATCTGGTGGACAGCTACGCCACAATTAATGGCGCAGAAGCTTGGCTAAACCATTTCCATATCGACCCCTATACTCCCGCAACTCAGTTCAACCATCACCCTATGCGGCAGCGCAAACTGCTTTTACACAAAAAAGAGATCAACAAACTTATTGGGAAAACGCAGGAAAAAGGCTGCACTCTAGTCCCTTTAAAAGTATATTTCAAAAATGGCAAAGTAAAAGTGGATCTCGGCATCGCCAAATCCAAAAAGCTATACGACAAACGCGCCGCGCTCAAGAAACAAGAATCTGACCGAGAAATCGACCGGGCGATGAAGTCCAATAACCGTAGCTAAAACTTATTCGAAATAGGATAAAAAATGAAAACAGACAAGGCGATTAGCAAGATACTACAAGGGTTTCAACCTGCCTGCGTGGTCATCACCGCGAACGAGTTGAAAGTCTTTGACCAACTCAAGCAACCCGTTAATGCTAATCATGTTGCCAAAAACTGTTATCTTGATCCAGAAGCGACCGAGCGATTGCTGAACGCCCTCACCTCACTTGAGGTTATCACTAAAGAAAGTGGAAAGTACCACTTGCCGCAAGCAGCACAGGATTATCTTGTCACCGGCGGCAGCCATTCCATGCAGCAGTGGATACAGCTTTCTGCAGATCTTTATCCTGTTTGGGGTCAGTTGGCAATATTTATCAAATCAGGAATCCTCATAAAAAGTGTTATGGAAATGCTGGGAGGCGATCCTCATAAAATGCGCGCCTTCACCGATGCTATGCACGATAAAGCACTTAAAGCCACATGGATGATCGCCCGTGAGATTCCTATCGGTGACGCGAAAAACATGCTGGATGTGGGGGGCGGACCAGGAACTTATGCGCTGGAATGGTGCAAGCTGTATACGCATTTAAAAGCGACCGTATTCGACATTCCCCCTGTTCTGGAAGTAGCCAAGAACTATATCGAAAAATACGAACTGGGGGAACGAGTTGGAACTCAGCCTGGGAATTTCCAAAAAGATGATCTTGGCGATTCACAATACGACCTGCTATTGATGGCAAATATTCTCCATATGTATGATGCTGATACAGGGAAAACTCTGGTAACGAAAGCTGTAAAAGCATTACAACCGGGAGGACGCATCGTGCTACATGGTTTTTGCACCAATGAAGACCAGACCAGTCCCTTGGACGATACGTTGTTCAGCCTAAACATCGGCATGCTAACTGAAGGAGGTCGGGCGCATCCCGTAAACGAAAAAATCAACTGGCTTAAGGGAGCCGGGATTTCCGATATCCGCTACTTTCGAGTAGAAGCAATGCCCACAGGTGTGATTACGGGTATTAAAGCTTAATTAGAAACCCCTATTAAGAATTAGACCTATATACAACCAGAGCCACTCCGCTAATTGCAATCGCCCCTCCAAAATAACCTATTATACCGATCGGGTCGGGTTGTAAATTTGCAAACCCCATTGCAGGTAAAATTTCCATTCCTATAAGAGTGATCAACGGGTTGAGGGAAATAATAACGCTGATCAAGGCCAGAGGTATATATTTCACCGCTTCGGCTAGTGCTCCGTAGGCAACCAATGTATTGACCCCACAAAACACAAGAGCCCACCACGCATTATCCCCTGCCGATGCGAATTCCGACCATTCAACCGTCCCTATCAGCGTTACAGTTGCCACCGTATAGACAAGAAAGTTGAGAGACTGAGCACCATGTTCCCGGCTAAGGAGTTTTTGCGAGATCATATACCCCACCCACACCAGTGCCGCCATGATAATGAGAAAATCGGCAAAATAATAATCACTGCTCATGGCAACCCGGCTTTGCTGATCGAAGAAAAACAAAGCGAGTCCGGCGACAACAACGAACATTCCCAAAATCTGTCGAGAGGTCAACCTCTCGCGAAAAACGAATACACCTGTCAGAACAAGAAATACGGATGCTGTTTGAATCAACACAGCCATATTGGACGGACCGCTGATCTCTACCCCCAAAGTGACCCAATAGTAGTTTGCTGTCAAACACAGTCCGCCAAAAACTCCCATCCAGGGTGGCTTGCGAAGAATATTTAAAGGGCGACTGCCTTTGAATTGCAGAATAATACCCAGAAGCAGGAATGCTAATGAGAAACGAAACCAGGCAATCGTTCCAGTGTTGAATCCTTGCAGTGAAACTTTCAAGATGATTGGCAGCACTCCCCATAACAGGGCCGTGACAACAGACAATAAGATTCCACGCAGAAAATGACCGGACCGGTCAGCGGTAGGGTTCACAACAAATGCCTTTAAGAAGAAAGACGGGAAAAATTTCTGAGGACAGTGAGTCCAAGTTCTTGGCTTTTTTCTGGATGAAACTGGAAGGCGTGGATGTTTTCGTGATGAATTCCGGAAACAAAATCGACCCCATAATTCGTGGTGGTAGCAACGGTGGCCTTATCTTCCGGCACGACGTAGTAAGAATGGACGAAATAAAAATAGGATCGATTGGGAACTGAATCGAATAGCGGGTTAGAGGGTTTTACTTCCACATTGTTCCAACCCATATGCGGGATTTTAAGTGGGTCACCAAAATTAGGTGCATCTTTAAACCCAACTACCTTTCCTTTCAGAATATCCAACCCAGATACTGAACCAAACTCTTCTGCCTGACTGAAAAGAAGTTGCAATCCAAGACAAATCCCCAGAAACGGCTTACCGCTTTGCACCGACTGTTTGACCGTATCAATAAGATCAAATTTCTCCAGGTTATCCATGCAGGCTTTAAATGCGCCAACACCGGGTAGAACAACAGATTTCGCTGAAAGTATTTTTTTTGAATCGCTAGTTACAATGGCTTCGACACCGACAGCTTCAAACCCTTTTTGCACGGAACGGAGGTTACCCATTCCATAGTCGATAATTGCGATCAACTAAAGGGTTCCCTTAGTCGAAGGCACCTCACTGGTTCGTGGGTCGAGGGTGCAAGCAGAGTCCAATGCCCGTGCAAATGCTTTGAACATGGCTTCGGTGATGTGGTGTAGGTTATTCCAGTATGGAGAATTCAAGTGGAGCGTTATGTCGCTGTTGGCAGAAAATGCCTGAAAGAATTCGGAGACCAGTTCGACATCGAACTCTCCGAGTTTGGCTTTCGGCAATTCAACATTAAACACAAAAAAAGCCCGACCACTGATATCAATGATGCATTGCGCCAGCGCTTCATTGAGGGGCACATTGGCTTCGGAAAATCGGCGGATGCCTTTTTTATCTCCCAACGCCTCTTTAAAAGCCTGGCCCACCGCGATCCCAACATCTTCGACAGTGTGATGGAAGTCAATATGTGTATCGCCTTGGGCTTTAATCGTCAGATCGAAATAGCCATGCTTTGCCAATTGCGAAAGCATGTGATCTAGAAAGGGTACAGGAGTTTTGATGTCCTGAATCCCGGAGCCATCCAGGTTCAACTTAACTTCAATTTTAGTTTCGCTTGTGGAGCGTTTTACGTGAGAGGTTCTAGCCATTTAGATTTCGCTTAACAGTTAGGTCAGGCTTGTTTCCGTTAGCACTAACCGCTTTTTTGCCATTTCCTGAAGCTTCCATTTCTGCAATCGATCCATAGAACGTCATGATGGTTTCAAACATTCCTTCCGGGTCTAGTTTCAGGTCTTTTCTCTGCTGCGCAGATGAACCGTGCTCCAGAACCATATCATCCAACCCAATACATTTAACAGGTACAGCAAAAACTTGCTCTTCCTGAAGCGCCTCAAGAACAGCAGATCCAAATCCACCCTTCAAAGAATGCTCTTCAGTAGTAATAAGGCAACGTGCACTATTGGCATATTGGACTATTAATTCTTTATCTACCGGCTTAGCAAACCGCGCATTTATTACGGCAACACTAACACCTTCTTTTTCGAACATGGCGGAAACTTGCATTGCCCAGTCCACTGTGTGACCGTAAGCAAAGATAGCGATATCAGAGCCATCTTTAACCACTTCGCCTTTACCTATTTCCAACACCTTCATTTTCGCATCCAAGGGAATTCCCAATCCAGCCCCTCTAGGATAACGCATAGCTATAGGACCTTTATGGTCAACAGCGGTTTTAAGCATATGGCGTAATTCATTTTCGTCTTTGGGCGCCATGACCACCATATTCGGTAATGTACGGAGGAAGGCTATATCGTAAAGCCCTTGATGAGTGGCACCGTCTTCGCCAACAATTCCAGCTCGATCCAAAGCAAAGGTAACATCAAGATTCATCAGACAAATATCATGCACCACCTGATCGTAGGCACGCTGAAGGAATGTGGAGTAAATTGCTGCAACTGGGCGAAAGCCTTCGATAGCCAACGCACCAGCAAAAGCAACACCATGCTGCTCTGCCATACCCACATCAAAAGTACGATCTGGAAACTCTTTACCGAATTTACTGATACCCGTTCCATCCGGCATGGCAGCAGTGATTCCAACTATTTTTTCATCTTCTTTGGCTAGTTCTATCAGAGCGTCCGCAAACACATTGGTATATGCCGGGTTGGATTTTTTCTTATAGAATTCGCCAGTAGAAATATTAAACGGTTTAGCGCCATGCCAAATATCGGCTTTTTCTTCTGCCTGCTCATAGCCTTTGCCTTTACGGGTCACCACATGCATCAGGGTTGGCCCTTTAAGGTCTTTAACCGCTGTAAAAGTCTCGATAAGAGTTTTCACATCGTGCCCGTCTACCGGCCCGACATAGCGAAAACCGAGATCTTCAAACAATCGACCCGGAATAAAAACTCCTTTTATAGCCTCATCAATTTTGTGTGCATAACGGGATATTTCTTTTCCTATTCCCGGTACAGCGAGTAAAAACTGATCGATTTCCGACTTGATCTTCAACATAACCTGGCCGGTCATGATCTTACTGAGATGAGCGGACATACCTCCGACATTAGCGGAGATAGACATTTCGTTATCGTTGAGAACAACGATCATATCGCTTTGAATGTGCCCCGTATGATTGAGCCCTTCAAAAGCCATCCCTGCCGTCAGAGAACCATCTCCGATGACAGCTACCACATCATTATCAACTTTTTTCAGATCACGCGCTTTGGCAAAAGCAAGTGCCGCCGAAATGGATGTACCACCATGCCCACAATTCCAAGTATCGTGCTCACTTTCTTCGCGTTTAGTGAACCCACAAAGTCCATCAGCCTGACGCAAAGTGTCAAACCGGTTTTTTCTTCCCGTCAACAGTTTGTGGACATAGGACTGATGCCCCACATCCCAGACAAACTTGTCTTTCGGACTGTCAAAAACGTAATGCATGGCCATCGTCAGCTCTACCACGCCTAAATTAGAAGACAGGTGACCTCCGGTTTTAGAAATTGTATCCAAAAGCATGTCACGAATTTCCCTCGCTACTTCGGGAAGATTCTCAATAGGTATTTTTTTCAAATCTTGGGGACTATCAATTTTATCTAAAAACTTGCTCATGGCGGTCCCAGTCAAAAAGTTCGTTGCACAAAAAACCGAGCAATTTCCCTGAGGGGGTCGGCTCGATTATCAAATTCTTTCAAACACTTTATACTTTCTACTACCAATTCTTCGGCTTTTCGCTTCGATTCATCCAAACCATACAATGCAGGGTAAGTGGCCTTATCTTTTGTCAGATCACTGCCAATATCCTTACCTAATTTTTCCTGATCTCCTATAATATCGAGAATATCATCGATTATCTGGAAGGCCAGTCCGATATGGGCCCCAAATCTTGACAAGGAATTCAATTGGCTCTCTGTAGCCTGGCTTAGAATTCCACCACATCGGATACAAGCTCTAATTAGAAACCCTGTTTTGTATATATGGATATATTCTAGAGTTTCCGCGTTAATCGGCTTGCCTTCCGACTCAAGGTCAACCACTTGACCTCCAATCATTCCCGTTGAACCCAGAGCACTCGCCATTTCATGCGTTGCTTTCAAGATACAATCAATTGGAATGGACTCCATCCCTGCCGCTCGGGTCATCAGGATGAATGCTTGGGTCAGCAAGGCATCACCCGCTAAAATAGCAGTAGCCTCACCGAAAACTTTGTGGTTTGTGGGTTTTCCTCGCCGCAGATCATCATTATCTAAGGCAGGGAGATCATCGTGAATCAGGGTGTAGGTATGTATCATCTCAGCAGCGACTGCGAAAGGCAAAACTGCGGGTCGATCTCCTCCTACCGCTTCTGAAGCCGCCATGACCAGCACGGGACGCAACCTTTTCCCTCCGGCCAAAAGACTATAGCTCATCGCTTCATGGATGCTTTCAGGATAGGATTTGCCGTTAGGCAAAAAATCGCTTATCCCTTCATCTATTAGCTTTTTACCTTCAGAAAGGTACTGGGATGCAGACAAACCACTCAATAAAATCAAATAATTATTAGGTTTCCGATAGCACTGCTTATTCAATAAAATTCTACCATATATCCACCACCAGTCAACTCTAATAGTTCGCGTCACCCATGGACAGACCACTTAATTTATAAGCTTTTCCCGCTTTCTAAAAAACTTCAGCCTCACCGGATTTTTGCATAATTAAATAGAAAAAAAAACTTAAAATGTTTCTATACCTCGAGACAAACTAAAGACACTGATGCTTGTATTTTTATGAATATTTCTATATCATTGGCATTCATTTTCATTCAAAAAACTTTCATTAGGCAGACACCTTTATCAGTTTCCGCCTTTAAATTTATTAAAAAATAGGATCCCAGTATGCATAGTCTAACAGTCACATGGGTTGGTTATGTTTCTCTGATTTGTTTTTGTTTGGCATACACTCTTGTCATCTTTGAAGAGCAGATTCATATGAGGAAATCGAAACCAGTTATTTTAATCGGTTGTTTCATGTGGGCTTTGATCGGCATTTATGAAGCACAACATGGCTCGCATGACCCTCAACATAGTGCCCATCATTTTGTCAAAGAGTTGATTGCAGAAATTGGTGAGCTCTTTTTCTTTTTGCTTGTGGCTATGACTTATATCAACACGATGGACGAAAGAAATGTATTTAAAGCTCTGCGTTCTTGGCTGTTAAAAAAAGGATTAGGGTTTAAAAAACTTTTTTGGGCTACAGGGTTAATTACATTTCTGCTTTCACCGCTTGCTGACAATCTGACAAGCGCCTTGCTAATGGCTACTGTGGCGCTGGCAGTCAGCAATGGCAATGGCAAGTTCATCGTTCCCGCATTCGTAAACATTATTGTTGCCGCTAATGCAGGTGGTGCATGGAGTCCGTTTGGGGATATTACAACCCTTATGGTATGGACATCTGGAAAAGTGCAAACTATGGAGTTTTCTTATCTAATGCTACCATCCATTGTGAACTGGATCATTCCTGCAACGATCATGTATTTCTTTGTTCCCGATGAGCAACCGGAACCTGATAAAGAAGTTGTTGAGATGAAAGCCGGCGCCAAGGTCATCATTTGCTTGGGAATTTTCACTGTTGCCACGGCGGTCTCTTTCCATCAGTTCTTGCATCTTCCCCCATTCATGGGAATGATGTTTGGTCTCGGTCTCTTGATGATCAAAGGTTATTATTTAAAACGTTGGGGCGACCTGAAACACCTCAAAAAAATGGATGCCACCGAAGAAAAAAGAGATCAGCCAAGATTTGACATCTTCAAGAAAATAGAAAGTGTTGAATTCGATACTCTTCTCTTTTTCTTTGGCGTTCTTACAGCCGTGGGCGCTTTGCAATACATTGGGTATCTAGCTCTCGCCAGCGAAAGCATGTATGGCAACCTAGGGCCGACCTACTCAAATATTATAGTGGGAATACTTTCTGCTATTGTCGACAATATCCCTGTCATGTTCGCCGTTCTGAAAATGGATCCGACTATGGGACTCGACCAATGGTTACTGATCACCCTGACCGCAGGAACAGGCGGTAGTCTGCTATCTGTAGGCTCAGCAGCAGGGGTGGCCGTTATGGGAGTTGAAAAAGCAAATTACAATTTCATGTCTCACTTAAAGTGGGCACCTGTCATTTTCCTAGGTTATGCAGGAAGTATAGTGTGCTGGTATTTCGTAACGGCTTCGCTTAGGTAATATTTTAAATTGTCACTTCTGGGAGCCGTGTTTCGAGATAAATTTAACCTTCAGTTTTTTTTCGCAAAACAATTTGAATTTGCGCCACGGCGTCTTCCAAAGTCTGATCAATCAGAGCTCCAAGCTTTACGGATATTAAATTAACTTTGTATTTTAGTGACTGGGTATTAAATCCAAGTTTCGCAAGAAACTCTTGTTTTCTGTTCAGCCTCTTAATGATAGAGCGGTTCAGACGCATGAAAAACTTCCCTCGCATTCCCAACCCATGACTCTTTAGGGAATGATCGTACCCTATATCCTGCTGTTCCAGGGAAATCACCTCAGCACCAGGCAGAGCAGAACATAGTTCACCCAGATCATAAGAAACGGGAGACCAAGAGTCCGATTTATTCAACCGAAAAGTCGCAGAATGATCGCGATTAAACAAACTTGGCCAAACTCCCTGCTCATATAAATCTTCATCGGGAACAACAATAACCATCGACCCACCTGGCTTTACCAATTGCCACCATTGCTCCAATGCCTTCGGCACATCCCTCATATGCTCTAAGGAATGGCTACTATGTACACAGTCAAATGTATTTGAGCTGAGATAATCTAAAATTTCCTGGGCATCGCCCTGCTCTTTATCGAAGGGGACAGCGTTAGGAGCAACCAGGTCATCTCCACAACCAATATCTAAAACTTTTCCAGAAAAATATTTATCTAAGAATTCCGGACCACGTATCTTTTCTGTCTTAGCTGCTTCATCCATATTTTTTTATTTTCCCTAAAACACCAATCAATTTTCCTCAGTTACCTATCCAAGCCTTACCCCACAACCACTCGCTCCAGAGTAAAAATATAAACTTTCCTGCGCCCGCCTTCTTTAATGTTTTTGCTGCCTCATTTGCAGTTACCCCGGTTTTAAATACATCATCCACCAGTAAAACATTTTTCCCTGCGACACATTCTGGACGATTGACCTCAAAAGCTCCTTTAATATTTTGCCCTCTTTCTGCTTTGGTTTTGGTTGCCTTCGGAGAGGTCACCATGACTCGCTTTAACAAAGCACTTTCCAAGGGAGCATGCAAAACCCCCTCAACCTGACGAGCCAAAAGAAAAGCCTGATCAAACCCTCTCTCTCATTTTGTTAAAGTGTAACGGAATCGGAGACACAATTAAAACCCAGTATTCCTTACCATATTCGGAAAAATATTTTCCAAGCAAACAATCAATATCAGATAGAACACCCAGCTGTTTCTGATATTTGAAATGATGGATCAATTGCCGCAAGACGGTATCATAATGGCCCAACGATCGCGCTCGATCAAACCTATAAGGACTTTACCTACACACCCCACAAATAAATTCTTCTTGCGGATAGTTATAAAAAACATCTACAGGAACTCCACAAACAAAGCATATTGGGGTATGGATAAGGGCAATATCATTAAAGCAGATGCAGCAAAGATATTCACCTCCCTCTCGCCTGTCGCCGCTAAAAAATATACAGTTTTGCGGAAAAAGTAGATTTAAAACAGCTAGAAGCCATTTGAATCCAGACCGAGAAGTTTTCACAAGATTATCCTGACGATATAAGAAGCCACTACAAAGGCATACTTTTTTTATTCCATAAATGTAACAGTATCAAAGGTTTTTATATTTTTCGTTTATTTTTTATGATAAAGTTTTCGGCTTAACAATTCCTTAATAAATTTTTATGAACAAGAATCAAAAAATTGCCCTACTAACGAAAAAACATGTTGCCCAAACTTATGGGCGATACCCTATTGCACTAGTAAGGGGAAAAGGCTCGAAAGTATGGGATAAAGCTGGCAAGCAATATTTGGATTTTGTGAGCGGCCTTGCCGTTGACAACTTGGGTCACTGCCACCCAGCGGTTGTTTCTGCAATTCAAAAACAGGCAAAAACACTACTGCATGTTTCCAATTTATATCATATCGAACCGCAATCTCAATTAGCGGAACAGCTCACATCTCTCTGTTTTGCTGATAAATTTTTCTTTTGCAACAGTGGCACCGAAGCCATCGAATCGGCAATAAAGCTTGCGAGGAAATTTTCATTTGATCAAGGGCATACAGACCGCATAGAAATTATAACAATGCATGACTCCTTTCATGGCCGGTCGATGGGGGCTTTGTCAGCAACTGCCCAGAAAAAATTCCACACCGGATTCCAACCTCTCTTGCCAGGATTTAAATATGTGCCATTCAACAATATCCCAGCAGTTAAAAAGGCAATCAGCAAAAAAACATGTGCCCTATTGGTAGAACCCATTCAAGGGGAAGGCGGTGTAAACGTACCCAACCCCTCCTATCTTAAAGATTTAAAATCACTCTGCAGAAAAAATGACCTGCTATTGATATTCGATGAAGTACAAACGGGATTTGGTCGAACCGGAAAACTATTTGCCCACGAACTATTTAAGACCAAGCCCGACATTATAACTCTTGCGAAGGCTTTGGGAGGCGGGATGGCCATAGGCGCCATGGCCGCTACAAATCGAGTTATGAAATCATTCGTGCCTGGAACTCACGCCGCTACGTTTGGAGGCAACCCTCTTGCTTGCGCGGCAGCCTTAGCATCCCTAAAAGTCATCACTGGAAAGGGGTTTTTAAAAAAGGCATTAGAAACAGGAGCATACTTTTCTGAATGTCTGCAAAAACTAGCGCAGCAACACTCCACAATCAAAGATGTCCGCGGCAAAGGGATGATATTAGCAATAGAACTTGATAAACCGGGAGCACAGGTTGTTCTCGATTGTATGGAAAAGGGTTTTCTGATCAATTGCATTCAACAAAATGTTTTGCGTTTTCTTCCTCCTTTAAATATTTCCCGTAAAGATATAAGTAGCCTGATGCCTGTTTTATCTGAAAGCCTACTTCGACTATCAAAAAGTAAAATATAATTTCGGAATAAATTCATGAAAAAAGATCTCTTAACCGTCAACGACTTTAGCCGCAAAGAAGTTCTGACACTCTTTGAAAAATCAACAGACTTAAAAGAGAAAAGAAAAAATGGCATAGAGCATCTTCCTTTAAAAGGTAAATCTCTAGGTATGATTTTCAACAAGCATTCCACCCGAACTCGAATTTCTTTTGAGGTTGGAATGTACGAACTTGGCGGGCAAGCTCTTTTCCTAACTGGAGACCAATTACAGTTGAATCGCGGGGAAACACTTAAAGATTGCGCACAAGTACTCTCCCGCTATCTGAATGGAATTTTAATTCGCACTCATGGCCATCAGGAAGTTGTTGATCTGGCCGAGCATGCAACCATACCTGTCATTAATGGGCTCACAGATTTAAATCACCCCGTCCAGATTCTGGCTGATATTTTTACGGTTAAAGAAAAATTCGGAAAAATAGAAAACATAAAAATAGCTTATGTAGGCGACTGCAACAATGTAACCTATTCTTGGATGACAGGAGCATCATTGATGGGAATGGAATTGGCCATCGCCTGCCCTCCCGACTTCAAACCTGATTCATTACCCGCCCTTAGCGGAAATGGGAAAGTTGAATTTATTGAAGATCCAATAAAAGCTGTAAAAGATGCCGATATCATTTACACCGATGTTTGGATAAGCATGGGCGATACCGGCGACCTGGAGAAAAAAGAAAAACTTCTGGCTCCCTATCAGATTAATCAGAAGCTATTAGATGCCACCGGAAAGAAAACATTAGTAATGCATTGTCTGCCGGCCCACCGTGGCATGGAAATCACACCTGAAGTTCTAGATGGAAAAGATTCCATTGTTTTTGATCAAGCAGAGAACAGGTTGCATGTGCAAAAAGCCATTCTTGAAACATTGTTATCCTAGCCAAATCAATGATATAGTCCCAGCTCTTCAAACGAAAATAATAATAACAAACGCGAAGACCGCAATGAGCTCTTGGAAATTATCTACATTTCTTTCTAATATTCATTTCACCCGTCTGGCAATCACCTCCCTCTTAATTCTTTCTGTAACTTTTCCTGTTTCTTCTTTTTCAGAGGAAACCAGTTTAAAACTTCAACGCCATCTGATTTTAATCACTAAGAAAACCATTTTTCTTGAAAAAGAAATTGATGCCCTTAGAAAGAAATCCGAAACCAAAGAAAATTTTCAAAAAATTATAGACCTCCAAACACAGATCGACCGTTTAAATCTATACTTTGACTCCAGAGCAACCAATCTGTCATTGGAAGATAGCTCTTTGAAGAAAAAGGGAAAATCTCCATGGACCAAACAGCTCGAAGATATCACCGCTCCTCTTCTTCAGGAAATCCGTGACCTGACCGAAAAGCCACGCAAAGTAGACTCTCTAAAAAAACGAATTAGTTCTTTGAAAAACACGCTAGTCATCCACAACGAGGCTTCCAAAAACCTGACTGACCTTAAAAGTACGCGTAAAAAAGTTGAAAACTCTTCCAATCCCGAAGACAGGCGTTATCTTTCCAGACTGGTTCTACTGCAAAACAAATATGATCCTGAGCTAACTCGACTGAATCTCGACAAAGCCAAAAAAGATCTGAAGGTGACTCTTTACTCCGGGGAGTCACTATTGGATTCTGCTAGAAACCAGATCAAAGATTTTTTCAAAAACAGAGGGACAAATTTACTAATAACAATTACGACCTTTTGTGGGCTTTGGTGGCTACTCAACCGACTCAGAAGATGGATATTGCGACTGAATTTATTTGCTCAGTTGAGTCCAGCTTTTGGAAAGCTTTTCAGCGCAGCTTACAATATTTTCATTCTTATAATCTGCTTGATTGTAGGCTTAGCTTGTTTATATTTTTTCAACGACTGGTTATTGATAAGCCTTATTGTCATGATCCTCTTGCTTGTTGCATGGACATCACGGCAATACTTTCCAACGTTTCTTCAAGAAATAAAACTTATCGTCAATCTCGGAACAGTTCGCGAAGGAGAAAGGTTTATCTGGAACAGCGTGCCCTGGCTGGTAAAAGATATAGGTTTGAGTGCAATTCTGATTAATGAAAACCTGCAAGGCGGAGAACTCAGGCTCCCGGTCCGGGATTTAATTGACAAGCATTCTCGCCCCGTAGTCGAGGGCGAGCCTTGGTTCCCCAATAAAGTCAAAGACTGGGTTATTCTGAGTGACGGTTCTTACGGATGCGTAAAACACCAAACCCTTGAGCAAGTTATCCTTCGCATGAAGGGCGATTCCTTAAAGTTTTATTCAACGATAGAATTCATGAATAATTCACCTCTTAATATCTCAGCAGGATTTCGTTACTGCATCGAACTAGGCATGGATTATAAAGTCCAAGACAGAATTGGTGAAGATATTCCCAGACTCATTGAGAATGGACTAAAAAATATTCTCGCTAAATTTTTCTTAGGAGATTCTCCGGACTTCACCTTTCTCGAAGTCCGATTCGACAACCCGGCAACCAGTTCACTGAACCTGATGATCATCGTTCACGTAGATGGGAAATGTGCCGACCACTACGAAGAGAATCGATGGGAAATTCAAACAGCCTTGGTTCAAATCTGCAACGAAAACAATTTAACGATTCCCTACAGCCAACTCACTGTCAATATGGCTGACAACCCACCTACACCCGAATAAAACAGTGATCAAATTTGAAGTATTAAAAAAGCACAGCCACTCCTCAGCACGGTTGGGAATTTTGACAACGCCTCATGGAAAAATCAATACCCCCTGTTTTATGCCCGTTGGTACTCAGGCAACGGTTAAAGCCATGACACCAGAAAATTTGCAATCCATCGGCGCTCAAATCATTCTCGGGAATACCTATCACCTTTATTTGAGACCAGGACATGAGTTGATTCAGTCACTGGGTGGGCTCCATAAGTTCATGAACTGGCACCACCCTATCCTTACAGACAGCGGTGGCTATCAGGTTTTTAGTATGAATAAGCTGACAAAGGTAATTGAAGAAGGGGTGACCTTCAAATCACATATTGATGGTTCCAGCCATTTTATTTCTCCGGAAAAGGCTATAGAAATACAAAAAGCATTGGGCGCAGATATCATCATGGCTTTTGATGAACCTACACCCTACCCTTCAGATATTTTAACAACTCAAAAGTCTCTGCAACTCACCACCCGCTGGGCGAGAAGATGCAAAGATGCGCTGCAAACCGAAAATCAATCTCTATTTGGAATTGTACAAGGGGGAATGCACCCCAGCTTACGCAAAGAAAGCGCAGAACAAATTACTGCACTAGACTTTCCCGGTTATGCGATTGGTGGATTGAGCGTGGGAGAAGAAAAACATTTAATGAACGATATGACAGAGCTAACAGCGGCTCTGCTACCCAAATTAAAGCCTCGATATTTGATGGGTGTCGGAACCCCTGAAAACCTATTGACTTGCAGTGCAATGGGAGTCGACATGTTCGACTGTGTCATACCCACCCGCAATGCCCGAAATGGAAATTTGTTTGTTACTGATGGGAAAATCAATATCAGGAATGCTCAATATAAAAATGACCCAGAACCTATTGATTCAAATTGCCCGTGCTACACATGTCAAAATTATTCGCGTGCGTATCTTCGGCATCTAATAATGGTGGGAGAAATTTTAGCGATGAATCTTCTTACAGTACACAACTCGGCGTTCTATCAGAACTGGATGAAAAACATCCGACAAGCTATTGAAGAAGACATTCCATTTGCCTTTTCCTGGCAGGACATGGCAACATAGATATTTTCGTTAAACCTCTATGGGTCACCTATAATTCCGTGAATCTTAAACTCGTAGATATCATAGCCAGACCGCTTTGGTAGTGAGGACTGAATAACGGCTCTTAGCAATTCAACTTTTCCGGAGTCCATCCACCCCATGAAACGATTGAATATTTTTTCTGGGAAATACAAGGTCAGGTTCAATCGAGCCCTTTGATACACAAACTGGGTTCCCGACCGCATTGGATTACTTTGTAGCGGTTTATACTCAACATGTCCTTCGAGCATATAATCCGCAATCTCTCGCCATTCTTCACCGACCTTCAGCAAATTTTCTCGAATCATCGAAAGCAGTCTCCCTTGTTCGGGAAGTTCGTAGCTATAACTTTTCATAAATTCTTTTACGCAATCAATTTGGCGCGCAAAGCCAAAAAGAGAGGTATCTCTTTTCGTGAACGGTTTTCGGCTTTTGCTCTTTTTCCTGGCTGACTCTTTTTATTTGATATCCACTCTTCCAGCCCGTCGACAGCA
This sequence comes from Nitrospinota bacterium, assembly GCA_013349585.1. Classification (GTDB taxonomy): domain Bacteria; phylum Nitrospinota; class Nitrospinia; order Nitrospinales; family VA-1; genus UBA8687. The sequence continues at coordinate 34,520 of DUZG01000007.1, forward strand.
AACCCTGCGCTCGAAAGCGCCGTAACATAACTTTCAAGAGGACGGTGATAGGTGAGGGTAAAGGAGTTTTCATCTGCAAAAGGAGGTGTAAGGATAGGCACACTTGTCTCAGTTCTATAATGATCTACTCTTCTATATTCAATTTTTTTCTCATCATCCCACCCCCAATGAGTCTGCCTTGGTATTCGAAAACAGGGATGCGTCATCACCACAACAAAATAACCTTGAGGTTTTAATCCAATTGCAGCATTTTCAAATAAAGCTTCCATATTTTCAATATTCTGTATGGCCATCAAGCAGGCCATTCCATCGAAGCGGTCTTTTGCAAAGTTTGTTGAATCCGACACATCTCCAACACGAAAACGTATCTTAGAATTTGAACGGGATTTCGCATGGTTGATAAGCTCAGCAGAAGAATCAAGCCCTTCGACATGCATTCCCTTTTGCGACAGAAATCGTGAAAAAACCCCTTGTCCACAAGCTAGATCAAGTATTCTGTCACCCTTCTTGGGACTCAACATTTCAAACACACCTGGCATAATAATATCTTTTTGAAAATCGGTGCCTTGCGCACCTACCAACGTGTCATACCAGCGCGAGGCTTGATCCCATAAGGTAATTGTCTTTTTATTAGGAGAAGCGCTCCTTCTTCTTACTTCTGGTTTTCTTTTCACAATATTTCCCTAAGTATTTAATATAAAAAACCAAATGCATTCACACTGGCGGGGATGAAAGAAATAATCTATACTTTAAATGACTGAAAAAGTTTTTTTCCTGCACTAAAAAACCCAATCCTCGGCTAAAACTCCTCATGAACAATTTGATAGGTAAACACCGCATTAAGTTTTTTTTTCTTTATATGCTTATCGTTTCCTGTGGAACCCTGGATCCCTTTAAACAAAGCCAGAAAGAGCTGGATATAAAAATCCAAGCTTTCAATTTTGAGTTCGAAAGCAAGGCGTTTGCCCGGGCGGCACGATTCGTCCATCCAGATCTTCTTAAAGATTTTCTGCAGAAATCATTAGAGGTTTCTAAAAAAACTACTTTTTTAGAAAATACCACCCTCGATTTAAAACTCTTCAAAGACGATCAGCCGGTTCGTCTTACTCCTTCTGATTCTGCAGAAGATTTCAACAGAAGTGAAGTAACGATACGTTATCAAGTTACCATCCTGCCCAGCACCAAGTTGAAAACCATTATAGTGACACAAGAATGGATAAAGCTTAAAGATACCTGGGTCGTGATTCCAAAAATCGATTCCTACTTGAACTAAAATCCAACTATAGAACCACTTCAATGGGTTCATTTAGAGAAATGGTGGTGGGTGTCACCTTGCAATTTATCCCATAAAGCTCCACACCCTTTTCTTCCGCTAGTCGCAAGTACTTACCAAACTCAGGATCAATATCATCGTTGCAGGTTATCGATTTTGTATCTGACCTCTGCGACACAAACAAGACTGCGGTGCGATAGCCTTTACCACAAAACTCTATCAACTCTTTAACATGCTTGATGCCCCTCTTTGTCGGTGCATCGGGGAACTTTCCAATTCCGTCTTCCACCAGACTCACTGATTTCACTTCCACATAAGCGGAGTTTTTTGGAAAGCCCAATCGAAAATCGAATCTACTATTACAAGCCTTGACCTCACTGGCAAAGCTGGAATAGCCCGAAAGAAAAGGAAGAGATTGTTCCATCAATCCATTCGCCACCAAAGAATTTGCAAACGCCGGAAATGTTGATACCCAGATCGATCCATGCCGAACAAGAACAAGCGTATAATCTGTTTTTCTTTTTTCGCTGGGTTGATGCACGAGCATGACTTTACGATTTGCAAGCAATAAACCAGGCAACCTGCCAGGATCGGGAACATGCGTCAGAGTTTCTTTACCCTCGATTTCCACCCGCGCAAGATATCGATTCGGTCTTTCCAGAAACACACCCTCTACGATTTTTTCTCCAAATTTCATAAATTGGAATCCGGGATTAAAATGTGTTGTTCTCGTTGAACAATGTCTCGCTGTGAGTTAAGTATTACGCCTAATGCTGGGCGCTATCTTTTTCCGCATCTAAATTGACGGTTTTCTCAAGGTGCAACAACGATTCAACGGAAGGAGACACGCGATCGATGAAGGGTTTTGGGTACAACCCAATCAACAAGATCAAAAGGCAGGCAGGAAGTAGAAGTTTGAATTCACCAGAATTAATGTCCGATACATTTTTAGAGTTGGAATTTTCCTGCATGGTTCCCTGAAACATATAAAGCATGTATATAGATGCAAATACAATTGATAGTCCACCCATCAGCACCAAAATGCCGGACAGGCTTGACAATAGATGAGAGGTCCAGACTCCCATCAATATCAAGAATTCGCCTACGAACCCGTTCAAGCCGGGTAATCCTAGCGCGGCCAGCATGACGAGCATAAACGTTCCATAAAGAACCGGCATGGATTTGCTGAGTCCGCGCAACTCTGTAAGGTTTCGTGTGCCCATTCTTATTTCAATAAATCCTACAATTATAAATAGGGCCGAAGCTATGATTCCGTGATTGAGCATTTGTAAAATGCTGCCTTCAATGCCTTCTTCATTTCGAGCAAAAATTCCTAATACAATAAAGCCTAGATGACTGATGCTCGAATAGGCTACCAATGCCTTTATATCTTTTTGTGCAATAGCAATCCAAGCCCCGTAAACCATTCCTGCTGCGGCCATGAGCCCTATAACTAGAGCCATACTCTCTACGGCATCTGGAAAGAGCGGTAGGCAAAAGCGTAAAAAACCATAAGCCCCGGTTTTAGACATCGCACCTGTTAAAAGTATCAATGCGGGAATCGGGCATGCTACATAGGCGTGTGGTAACCAGCTATGCAGAGGAAAGACAGGGATCTTAATCGCGAACGCCACAAAAAAGAATAGGAACATCCATATCTGCATGGAGGGATCGATGTGAGTAAGAGTCAAAATACGTAGATCAAACGTCACATCATGCGTAGCACCATAATGCACCATCGTTAAGGAAAGGATCGCAACCAACATCAATAGGCTACCCACCAATGTGAAGATCACAAACTTCATCGTCGCATACACACGACGTCCTTCACCCCAAATACCAATGATGAAGTAGGTTGGAACCAGCATTAACTCCCAGAACACATAAAACAAAATGGTATCCAATGCCAGGAAAACACCAAGTGTTCCGGCTTCCAGAGCTAGCATCAGAGCGACAAAATTTCTCAGACTTTTTTCCTGCTTCAATGAGAGTAGAATTGATATCATGCCGAGAAATGCCGTCAACACAACCATCCATAAACTGATACCATCAACCCCCACCAGGTAATTGATATGCAACGCAGGTACCCAATGCAAACTCTGCACAAACTGCATTTGCGGATTACCCATATCAAAAGAAGCCAGCACCCACAAAGAGACGATCAAGGTGGCCGAAGCCGCACCTATGGCAATTGTCTTAATAAGACGGGTATTATCTCTGGAAACAAAAATCAGCAACAGTGCTGCAACCAGAGGAATCAAAATGATGAGGGATAACATTCTTCTCTACAGGAAAACTACAAATAATAAAATGACCACCATTCCAGCAATCATATTTAGCGCATAATTACGCACTCTGCCCGACTGCCAGACACTGATCCCGCGACTCACTTCTTTGATCTGAAATCCTATCTGATCTACGGCAAAGTCTATCCCCTCCTTTTCAGCTTTTTCTTCTAAAAAAGCACCAATAGCTTTGGTAGGTTTCACAATCAACAAGTCATAAATTTCATCAATATAATACTTATTAAATAACAAATCGTAAAGGGGAGCAAATGCCTCTTTAACTAATTCCATCCGCTTTTTGCCTGTAAAATAAAGCAATGCAGCGGTTACGATACCCCCTATGCCTACAAAGAGAGCGATCGTTTCCAAAGCTCCATCATGGTGGTGATGCACTTCGCGACCAAATACAGGCCCCAAGAATTCATCGACCCATGGCCCCAGCACTCCGCCACCCAAAGCTAAAGTAGCTAAAATAAGTAAAGGCAAAACCATCAGAAGGGGCGATTCATGAGGGTGTGCCTCAGGACTCCTTGTCTTACCTATGAACGTATAAAAATAAACACGGAAAATATAAAATGCCGTCATGCCCGCGGTGAGAACTGCTATTGCCCAGAAAACAAAATTTCCCATATCTTCGTGATAAGAACTGAGAATGATGGCTTCCTTACTAAAGTATCCACTCGTAAGAGGGAATCCGGCCAAAGCCAGAGCACCGATTAAAAAAGTCGCGTGTGTCAAAGGCATAATTTTTTGGAGTCCGCCCATCTTGCGAATATCCTGTTCTCCATCCAATGCGTGGATAACACTGCCCGCAGCAAGAAAAAGCAAAGCCTTAAAAAACGCGTGTGTCATCAGGTGGAACATACCCAAACTGTAAACCCCCAGTCCCATCGCAAGGAACATATAGCCCAATTGGCTCATGGTGGAATAAGCAATCACTCGTTTGATGTCGTATTGAACCATTCCCATGGTGCCTGCAAACACTGCGGTCAACACACCGACACCGGCAATGAGATACATCGTGTAAGGTGCCAACTCATACAAAACATGACAACGCGCAATAAGATAAACCCCGGCGGTAACCATGGTTGCGGCATGAATCAAGGCACTGACAGGAGTAGGCCCTTCCATCGCATCAGGTAACCAAGTATGTAGCGGAAGCTGTGCAGACTTTGCGAAAGCACCCACAAGCAGTAATAGAGTGATTAAAAGAATTTGGTCGTCATTCGGGCGAAACGTTCCCGGAGCAGCTGCAAAAACTTCAACAAAACTCAAGGTACCGAAAGATTCGAAAATCGCAAATGCCGCAATAACCATACCGACATCGCCAATCACATTCATAACAAATGCCTTACGCGCCGCAAGTACCGCGCTGGTCTTCTCTTTCCAGAACCCAATTAAGAGATAAGAAGCCAGACCGACCAAAGCCCAACCTACAATAAGGAAAAAGAAATCCGCCGCCGCTACAAGCACCAGCATAGAAAAAATGAACAAATTTAAATAAGCAAAAAACCGTGAATACTCGGGATCATCATGCATATAACTGACTGAGTACACATGGATCACAAAACCGACACCCGTAACAATCAGGAACATGAAAACAGAAAGTGGGTCAACCAGAATGGCAAAATCTAGTTTAAAAGATGCCGCCGATATCCATTGATAGAGCACATGAACCCGGCCTACTCGTTCTTCCGCAGGCATAAAAAGCAAATCACTCAACGCCACCAGAGATGCGAGAAAAGACGCACCTACAACACCGCAACCGATCCAGCCGGCCAGAGCCTTTGAGATTCGCTCTCCATACAAACTAAGGAAGATGAATCCCGCCAGAGGAAATAATAAAATGAGCCAGCTACTTGACAAAGATTACCCTTTCAGCGCATCGATATGATCCACATCCATTTCATGCCGGGTGCGGAAAATTGTAAGAATAATAGCCAGTCCTACCACTACTTCGGCGGCGGCAACGGTCATAATAAACAAAGCAAAAATTTGGCCATCGAGAGAGTTTAAAAAACTCGAATAAGTGATCAGAAGAAAGTTCACCGAATTGAGCATCAACTCCACCGACATAAACATGATCAACGGATTTTTGCGAATGACAAATCCACAGGCTCCGATGCAAAACACCGATGCACTCACTAGCAAAACAAATTCCTGACCCATATTTATCGCCTTTTTAAAGGAGTGAAGGAAAACTTTGCCAGACAAATAACACCTACCGCAGCGACCAGAAGCACAGCCGAAGCCAGTTCAAAAGCCACAATGTGCTTGGAAAACAATTCCAATCCAATTGCTTTCGCGGTACCAAACATTTCGGAATTGATTGTTCCTTCGATCTGTTTCGTCGGACCTACTGTTGCCGACAAATACAATTCCCCTAGTAGAGTAAAAATAAGTCCGAATGCAATAGAGCGCTCCAATGAGTTCTCTTGAACTTCTTTCCTCCCTCCCAGTAACGCGATGATGAACAAGAAGAGAATCATTACCGCTCCGGCGTAAACAATAATCTGTACCACAGCCAAAAACTCTGCGTTATAAAGAAGAAAAAGCAGGGCAAGGCAAATCATGTGGCTGATCAAATAGAGCGCACAATAAATCGGTGAGGAACACAAAATCACTCCCAGACTGGCAAGCACTGCTGTTATACCTACTGTAAGAATTACTGTATCGCGCGTGAACTCGAAAACAGTCGCTAAATCAAACACACATCCACTCCTCTACTTGTTTATACGTTCTGTGTTGCCCAGAATATTGACTCTAAACTTGTTCGGTTCCGGATACACCAGAAGATCCTGCTTTTCCATGATGTAATTATCCCGGTCGTAATCCGCAAGTTCGTAATGCTCGCGCAAAACCACCGCATCTACAGGACAGGCTTCTTCACAATAACCACAGTAGATGCATCGTAAAAGATTGATTTCGTAAACCTCGGCATATCTCTCGCCTTTGGATACAGGATTTTCCGGGTCGTTTTCTGCTGAGACAACATGAATGCAACCCACAGGACAATTGATGGAGCATAGACTGCAACCCACACAACGTTCCAGACCTTCTTCATCTCGATTGAGAAAATGACGGCCGCGATACCGCTTCGGCATCGTGCGTTTGACTTCTGGATATTCGATAGTAACCGGTTTCGTCAACATATTGCGAAACGTCACACTCATTCCAATTAATAAATTTTTAAAACCCGCAAAAGTAGCCTGCAACATAATAGGTCACAACACCTTGATGGTTCCGGTGATCAAAAGGTTTAACAAACATAAAGGCAGCAGAACTTTCCAACCAAACGTCATCAACCTGTCATAACGTATTCTTGGAAATGTTGAACGTAACCAGATAAAAACACATAAAAGGAAAAGTACTTTTCCGGCAAAAGCAACAATTGGCCAAATCGGAATTCCATACGAATTCCATCCGCCTAAAAACAATATAGTAACCAAAGCGCTCATAGTCACCATATTGATGTATTCGCCCATGAAAAACATGGCGAATTTCATCCCAGTATATTCCGTATGAAATCCGGCGACTAACTCCTGCTCCGCTTCCGGCAAGTCAAAGGGAGCGCGGTTGGTCTCTGCCACTCCAGCAATAAAAAACAAAAGAAACGCCAGCGGTTGAATGAGAATAAAAGGCACTGTCTCCTGAGCCTCCACCATATCAATCAGACTCAAAGAGCCCGTGAGAATAATGACGCTCAATGCAGAAAGTCCTAACGTCAATTCATAACTGATCATTTGCGCTGAGGAACGCAAGCCGCCCATCAACGAATATTTATTATTGGAAGACAATCCGGCCAGCACCATTCCATAAATACCCATTCCCGAAATAGCGAAAACAAATAGGATACCGCTATTAACATTGGCACCCCATAACTCGATTCTCTGACCGAAAACTTCAAAAGGCGCACCAAAGGGAATCACCGCGAATGCAACGATAGCTGTAAACACGACCACCGCAGGAGCCAGGTGAAACAAAAACTTGTCTGCCGAAGACTGAATGATCGATTCTTTAAAAAGCAGTTTAATCGTATCTGCCATAGGCTGACCAAAACCAAATGGGCCTACACGATTAGGACCAAGACGCACCTGAAATCGTCCCATTAATCTTCTCTCAAGCCAGACCAAAGCCGGCACAACAGACATGACCGCTACAGCAATCACTATAGCCTTAACGCTTCCAACAATTAAAAGAACGTTGTCGGTCAATGACTGAACGGTGAAACCCCACAACTCATTTAAAAATTCAGTGACCCAATCCAAATCCATTCACTCCAAAAAATAACAATCAAATTTTCTCAATACTTACCCAGGCAGGACTGCCATCAAGATTCTCCAGTCCATTAACACCCTGCTCATTAGAAATTCTTGGCACCACCACACCTCCAGCTAGGCAGCGATTATCCACCTTAACCTCGGCGTTTATTTCCATTCCATTTCCAAGGATACGAACGGCATCTCCATCGCCCACCTTCATACTTCCCGCGTCCTTTTCATTAAGGAAAGCCATAGAGGCTTTGAAATGATGCGCAAGCTTCGATGAAGCATCTAAAATTTTATCGTGAGCAAATAAATAGTTAGCAATACGCAAACGCAACTTACCGCTACTGTCAATATTCGCATTACCAATAGAGATTTCTTCACATGAAACTTTTTCGCGATTCAATCCCGACTTACCTACGCCTCTGATATTTATTCCCTGATAGCCAGGGACTTTTTTAGAGATTTCATCCAATACTTTCGCCGCTCGCGGGTAATCCGTTTCATCTCCCAGCGTTTTCAACATCACGCTGAGCAGCTTCCAGTCTGCAATATGATTCGTGTCCAAAGATTTTCTTCTCGCTTGCACCCTACCGCCAATATTGGTGGTGGTACCTTCATCGAAACCCGGGCCATTAGAAGGTAGAACGATTTTCGCAAGTTGAGTTGTTTCCGTTTCCAACATATCGTGGACAACCAACAAATCCAGATTCTTAAGAGCTTCAACAACCTGCGCTCCCCCAGGAAAATCCACTGCAGGATTCGACCGATGCACCAATAATGCTTTTAACTCACCGCTTTTTGCTTTCGCAATCATTTCCAAAGCCGATAACCCGGCCTGCGTTGGTGCGTTTTCTCCCCACAAGCTTTTGACCTGTTCTGTATCCGTCACCGAAACACCTCCAGGATAAAAATCGGGAACCAGTCCCATATCCATGGCACCGACTGCGTTGGTGGCCGGTGCAACGGGTATCGCTCCACATTCAACTGTGGGAATTTTGGAGATCACTTGAAGCAGGCGTTTGACTCTGAGCCCTACATCGCCTGAAAGCGCGGCGGGATTATAAACCACGCAAACTTTCATGCTCGACCTCACCGCTTCCACCAGCGCCTTCATTTCATCTGCAGAAATTCCCGTTTGATCGAGTGCAGCTGAAAACTCAATAGCATCTCCCAATTCACGGGCCAATCCTTCTGCCAGCGCATCTACTGCCGATGCTTCTGATCCGACTTTGTATTTCACTTTCTGGTCGGCATATTTATCCAACGCCGTGTCCTGATCGTTTAAGCAAAGAAGCCGTGTTCCACTGTTGGTAACAGCTTTCTTGATTCTTAAATCGAGAATCGGCAACTCTTCGGTCGGGTCACTAGCGATCAACAAAACGATATTAGAACTTTCGATCTGCTCAATATCATAATGATCGATCGGTAACCCCGGAGTGTCCTGATATGTTTTATGGTCGATATTATTCGTTCCCAGCAATCGGAACATTTTTTGATAGAGATAGCTTTCTTCATTCGTCGCATAAGCAGAGCCAATTAAACCAACACTATCTGGGCCGTGTTCATCGACAATTTTCTTGAAAGCTTCTGCCACTTTTTCAGCAGCATGCTCAGTAGGTGCATCAATAGGAAAGTTCGGGAAGGAAGTGGGTTGAGTTGCACCAACACTATTTTCTCTGGCTGCAGTTATCCGGTTCTGGCTTTCCATGAAATTATGACCCCAGCGCCCTTTGTCACAAATCCAACCATCATCCACAGCATCATTGGGCCGCGCTTCAATGCGCATCAATTTATTCAACCGCGTACCGACAGTGATATTACAGTTAACACCACAATGCGCACATAAAGTGTCATGGTTCGTCAAGTCCCAAGTGCGTGCCTTGAAACGAAAATCGGTATTGGTCAAAGCCCCTACCGGGCAGATATCAATAACATTTCCAGAATACCGCGTATCATAAGGTTCGTTATTGAAGGTATTAACCTCGTTATAAAATCCCCGGTTCAGCATAACCAAACCTTGCCCCTGCTCAATGCGCTCGCTGTAGGCGGTGCAACGTTGGCAAGCAATACAACGTTCCCGATCAATAGTGATGACCGGACTAAGCGGCGCTGCCTTGACATTATTAGCGCGATGAAATTCCATACGTGTATCAGGAGGACCATACTTAAACGTATTATCCTGAAGCGGGCATTCACCGCCTTTGTCACATACCGGGCAATCGAGAGGATGATTGAGAAGCGTGAATTCGAGAACTCCCTTCTGCGCTTTTTCAACCTTTTCCGTTGTCGTTCTAACCACCATATCGGGAGCCACGTCCATCGTGCAGGCAGTCATCAGCTTCGGCATTTTTTCCACCTCAACCAGACACATGCGGCAACAACCCAGCGGACCGATTTTTTCGTGATAGCAGAAGACAGGAATATCTATATCGACCTGTTTAGCCGCGTCTGCCACTTTCGTCCCTTTAGGAACCGTGACCGATTTTCCGTCAATCGTTAAAGTAACTTCAGACATGAGTTCCCCAAAAATTATAAGTAGCCGTTATCATTACGATACGCCAACATTCTTAAAATATTCTTCATAGTCCGAGCGAAAATGCTTAATGCTACTCACTACCGGAGCCACACAAGCATCTGCCAACGGACAAAAAGCTTTAAACGACATATTGCCGCAAATATCTTCCAGCTTTTCGATATATTCCAGCTGCCCCTTGTTCTGCATTATGCGCTCAACAATCTGATAGAGCCAGCGAGTGCCTTCACGACAGGGTGTACATTTTCCACAGGACTCATGCATATAAAAACTGATCAGGCGTAGAGTGGTCTCGACGATATTGACACTATCATCAATAACGATCAAAGCCCCCGAACCCAGCATGGTGCCTGCCGCCGCTAATGATTCATAATCGTAAGGCGTGTCTACCTTATCCGCTGGCAACATGGGAACAGAAGAGCCACCGGGAATAAAAGCTTTGAGCTTGTTGTCATTTCTAATTCCACCCGCCAGATTATAAATAAGTTCGCTCGTCGGAGTTCCCATTTCAATTTCATAGTTTCCCGGTTTTTTCACATGCCCGGAAACACTCACCAGCTTGGTGCCTTTGCTTTTCTCCGTCCCAAAAGACGCATACTTTTCCGCGCCTTCATTAACGATGTAAGGGATAACACAGAGTGTTTCGACATTATTGATAACCGTGGGCTTTGAGTACAACCCTTCGACTGCAGGGAAAGGTGGTTTCATCCTCGGCTCACCACGTCCACCTTCAAGAGAGTTTAATAACGCCGACTCTTCGCCACAAATATAAGCCCCCGCGCCGAGATGTGTATGAATATCCAGATTGAATCCCGTTCCTAAAATATTTTTACCCAGATAACCTTTTGCGTGCGCTTCTTCGAGTGCCTTATCCATAATAAAACTCAGGTCGTGAAACTCGCCGCGCATATAGATATAACCCGTTTCAATCTGACAGGCGTAGGAACATAAGATCATTCCCTCAATAAGCAGGTGTGGATTTTTAAGTAACAACTCGCGATCTTTACAGGTTCCCGGTTCCGACTCATCCGCATTACAGCAAAGATAACGCGGGAAAACATCCTTAGCGAGAAAACTCCATTTCAACCCAGTTGGGAACCCGGCTCCACCGCGTCCGCGCAAGCCAGAAGCCTTAACGTCCGCAATGATTTCATCCGGTTTTTGGGCGAACGCTTTTTTCAAAGACTGATAGCCACCCAACTCTTCATACACCTTCATCGTATGAAGGCCTTCTTTATTAATATCTTTAAATAAAATCTGCGTCATAAATCAATCCAATAAATCAATAATCTGATCGATACGCTGCTCGGTCAGGTTTCCATAATAAGTATCATTAACCCGCATCATCGGTGCCTCAGTACAAGCGGCCAGACACTCTTCGCGATGCAAAGTAAATTTTTCGTCAAATGTGGTTTCCCCCACCTTGATATTCAACTTTTTTGCAGTGTGCTCAAGAAGCTTGTCACTGCCGTTCAATTGACAACTAATATTGATACAGAAAAGGATCATATACTTCCCCACTTTCTCAGTGTGGTACATCGTATAAAAAGACAAAACCGACTGAACATAGGCCGGCGAGACATCCAGCTTCTTGCCGATCGCAACCATCGCTTCCGGTTTCACCAATTGATCTGCCCGTTGCACCAGGGTCAACAACGGCAACAACGCCGATGTTTTGACCGGATACTTCGCAAAAATGGTAGCTATCTCTTTTTCCTGATCTTCTGAAAATTTATATTCCGACATCTTTATATTTCCCTGCAAAATTTCCACAGCCCACACACAAACTCCGAATGCAGATCAGTTGTTTTCAAATTTAACAATCCCGATTATTCACATTGCCCGGGCTAACGGTCTACCTCTCCCATAACAATATCGATACTGCCTATAATCCCTACCACATCTGCTATGTAACACCCTTCCATCATTTTACACATCCCCGGAATCGCCATGAAAGAAGGCGCTCGGAGTTTAACGCGTGCCGGAACATTGGTTCCGTCGCTAACAATATAAAATCCGACTTCGCCTCTTGCGCCTTCGATCGGCACATAAGTTTCACCTACAGGCACACTGATTCCTTCCGACACCAGTTTAAAATGATGAATCAAAGCTTCCATACTGGTGTGGAGTGTTTCCCGTGGTGGTAACGAAACTTTATTATCTGGAGTCTTGTAAGGGCCTTCGGGAAGACGTTCCAACGCTTGCTTAATTATGATGCGACTCTGCCGCATCTCTTCGACTCGAACACGGTAGCGATCAAAAATATCGCCGTTGTTTAAAACCGGCACATCAAAATTATAATTGTCATAACCACTATAAGGTTGAGCTTTGCGAATATCCCAGTTCACTCCCGATGCGCGCAATGCAGGACCACTAAAACTCCAGTTGATCGCCTCTTCTCTTGTAAAAGCACCGATTCCCTCCGTACGGTCAAGCCAGATAGGGTTTTTGGTGAGCAGTCTTTCATACTCATCAACTTTTGCTGGAAAATATTCGATGAAATCGCGGATACCATCTAACCAGGGTCGAGTCGCGTCTTTAGCAACTCCGCCGATGCGAATATAACTCGTCATCATGCGGACTCCAGAAATCTCCTCATTGAGATCAAGAATCATCTCGCGTTCTCGCCAGCAATATAGGAACACCGTCATCGCACCAATATCTAGTGCATGCGTTCCCAACCATACAAGATGACTGGCAATGCGGGAAAGCTCGCACATGATGACGCGCAAAACATTTGCACGATCGGGAATTTCAACGCCTAAAAGTTTTTCCGTAGTAAGACAGAAGGCAAGATTATTGCCAGGCGGATTGAGATAATCCAACCGATCCGTCATTGGGATAACGTGCCCATAACGTTTATTTTCGGAAGTTTTTTCGATACCCGTATGCAGATAACCGATTTCTGGTTCAGCGGTTTGGACCACCTCGCCATCCATCTCAAGAATGACACGAAACACCCCGTGGGTACTCGGGTGTTGTGGACCCATGTTGAGGGTCATCGTGTCTTTATCGCGATGCAGTAATCCTTGGTCAGTTACACTCACAAGTCACCCTATCGAGTCGGTGGTTTCGATTTAACCAAGTCACTTTTAAAACCCCTGTTATAGGAAAAAGTGACGGTCTCAGTTGTTAACGGATAATCTTTTCTTAATGGGAAGCCTTCCCAGTCTTTAGGCATAATCAAACGCTCCATCGTCGGATGACCATCAACATTGATGCCAAACATATCGAACAATTCTTGTTCGGGGTAGAGAGCCCCTTTCCATAGGTCCGAAACTGTCGGAACCGAAGGGTTCTCTTCATCTATACCAACACGCACTCGTATAGAATGCTGATGGTCGATGGAATAAAGCTGGTAAACCGATTCGAAGCGTGGCTCCCGCTCTTCAAGCAGGTAGTCAACACCGCGCACATCAGAGAAGTAGTCGAATTTCAAATCCGCATCGTTCTTTAGAAATTCGGCAACAGCATGCCAGGAATCCGGCGCAACAAAAATTACCGCATCACCTTGCGGTAAATCCGCACCCTGAATGGCATCGGCAAGCTCCGCCTTCACCTTCTCTATAATTTCTTCGCTCGTCATGCAGCCCTCTTCTTGGCCTTGTCCGTGCCAGCTTCCATCATAATTTTTTCCTGGAGCTTGATAACGCCATAGAGCAATGCTTCGGGACCGGGAGGACATCCCGGAACATAAACATCAACTGGCACAACACGATCCACTCCCTGCACAATCGAATAATTATTGAAGATACCCCCGCAGGAAGCACAAGCCCCCATCGAGATAACCCATTTGGGTTCTGGCATCTGATCGTAAATCTGCTTGAGGATAGGAGCCATCTTCTGCGAAACCCGGCCCGACACAATCATCAAGTCGGCTTGACGCGGCGAAGCGCGAAAAACCTCCGCACCAAAACGCGCGGCATCCCATCGAGAATTTGCCATTGCCATCATTTCAATAGCACAACACGCCAAACCAAAGGTAGCCGGCCAAAGAGCATTTTTCTGTGCCCAACCAACCACTTTTCCTAGCTTGGTGGTTAAAATTGTATCGTATAGGGAGCCGGAGTACTCATGGTCCATCGCCTCCACAGCGTCCTTAACATTTGACTTTAAATTATTTACTTCGGTCTCTAAAGCATCGACCGCTTGATCAATCAATCCCATTCTAATCCTCCTCGTCCCCAAATGTAGACGTATGCGATTCCCAGAATAATTATAAAAATAAGCATTTCAATCAAACCGAAAAGTTTGAGTTCTCCCAATGCCACTGCCCACGGATACATGAACACCACCTCCACATCGAAGATGATGAAAAGCATTGCGATGGTAGCAAAACGTACAGGGTACCTGCCCTTGGCTTCTTCCGTTGGCACAATGCCACACTCGTAAGGCAATAATTTTTCCGGAGTCGGGTTGCGTGGACCAAGAAAAGTGGATAATGCCAATAAGGCACCAATCACCACGAGGGCAACAACCGCGAACAATGAAATATAAAAATATTCAGCCATTTAAAGCACCCCGCCAACCTCGACAGATAAACAGAAGGAACGTTACTATATTATATAGGCGGCAATAAGCCACCCGAACCGCCCTCCCCAAAAACCCTTTAGCCTTGCAACTATAATATGTTAGCCACAAACCTGAGACGAAAAGGCCATAGAAGTCGAGATTATAGCAGTCTGCCCTACCCTGTCAATAATTGATTTACGGTGAGATAGCGCCCAAAACCAGCGCGATGAGGAAGGATTTAACCCTTTGTTTAAAATAAGTTGGCTGGACTAGGAAATTTGGACTACCCGCTTTATTTGCGTGATGAGGCTGACTTGAAAATTGCAAATCCCACACGAATCTCTGCCCGTTAATTACAAATAAAAACACCAAAATTTATTAGGAGTATTCGACCTGGAGGCGGTAGAGGATACCGGTTGGATTATCTTCCGGGGCTTTTGCATCGGGCTTGGCGTAGCTGACCAAATCGAAGGTTATGGTATTATCTCCAGTATGGACATATTGGTCAATATCGATGAGGAAAGGATCGGGATATTCGGCGCCACCATATTCCTGCAACAAGCGCACATCGTTCACCGTGATGTGACAGGTGTCGTCGGAACGCAGCAACATTTCTGCCGTGTGGATAGAACCCGCACTTCCAATGGGCAGATTAAATTGCAGACGGAGTTTTTTCTGGCTGCCGGTTATGGCTTCTTCTTTTGTTACGGTTTCGCGAACCCATACCCACTGGCCGCCTTTGATCCCGCGCCAGCCATTACCCATTTGACAAACCGAAGCTTTCTTCCAACTATCGCTTTCAGAATCGTAAAACTCTGTTTTGCTTCCACTCGCCAAAACTAAAGTCTTACTTTCGACTGCGGATGGATCGACCGCTTCCATCTTTACCGGTTTACTGCTTTCCCACATGATATCGTTCATCTCTTTCCAGTAGCAGAACATGCCGTTCTTTTTATTGACCACCTGCATACTCGGTCGCGGCGTACTGCGCCCGAGGTAAGGACCAATATCGGCGATGATCATCCCGGAAGAGTTTTGCGCATCAATTGAAATGAATGAATGAGAAGGGATGCTGTCATAACTGTGGACACGCAACTCACCTTTTCCTGACGTGTTCGCGTCTTCAATTTCGTGATACAGTTTTTGCAATAAAAGGAGTGATGTCTTAATTTCGTTGAGAAACGTGTGGCGACCGCCGCCCTGCCTTGTGATCAGCTCGACCACTGGGGAATTTGGATCCATAACCAACAAGCGAACATTGATTCCATTAAGGACTTTATCCTTGATCAGTTCGCGGCTGGCAGTCGAAATGGATAACAGCGAAGAACCCCCTATAAAAACCTCTTTCTTCACGCTTCCAAACAATTCTTCGAAAGAAGTAGCCTGTGCCAGTTCAGAACGGTTTTTAAAAATACCTTTTATCCCCAAACGAACTGCATCGGGATTGACAATTTCCTGCAACGCTTCCTTATATTCGTTGAAGGTCAACTCTCGTAAGAAAACCTCGTACCCAAGCGAAATCACGCCGATCAGGGATATCAACAACGCGAATTCGCGGACAGGGTGAAACCAGATGCTGTGGCTGTCAAACACTTTATCCGCGCCGATATAACCCGCAGCACCAATTACGAATATTCCCACCGCGAGGAAAAGAATCCGGTCACGCACCCATTGGCGTATATTCAAACCATCTTTTTCAGCTATTTTTGCCATTTCTTAATACAATTTTCTTAATTGGAAAGGGTTTTATTGATGGAGGTAAAACGAAGTTTCCGTATCACAAATTGATTTTACAAGATAAAGCCCTAATTAACAATGAAGCTTTGGTTAAAGCAATGTAAAGATTGTGTTAAGGAAATGGTTAGGCTGACCTCGAGTCAACTCAACCCTGCTTTTCGTCTGAGCCACCAGTCCATAAACAAAAATCCGACAACGAGACCATAAGCCCACCAATTTTTCCAAAGAGAAAAAGGTCGACTATGGCTTTTAACTTTTATTTCAGGGTTCTCAAACTGGAGCACACTTAAATCGTTAGCACCATCAAGTACCCGGTATTGGCCGCCTGAAACCTGGGCGATTTTTTTCAGGACAAAATCGTTCACCAGAGGCTTTTCAAATTCTGCATTGTCCTTCAACACAGAAAACATAATCTTTTCCTGCAATCCTTCTATCTCTATCACAGCCTCATAAAACCCAGCTTGTTCAGGAATAAAGGGAAACACTTGCCCACCCAGTTCATCTGTCTTCAACTCTTTTGTGATGACCTTGCCTGAACGAGAAGAGAGGGTCAACTTACCTATAATATTTATGGCCGGTTGATAATTTTCCTTCAATAATTTAAATTTTATCAAAACCTGTTCTTCTTCCCAATAGCGTTCCTTGTCAGACTCTAATTGCAGGCGACGTGTTTCAGGCTCGGCAATCAACCAGTCAATGACATTGTTCCAAAATCGATGAAAATATCTACCCCCCGCCTTTCCAAAACCCCAACTCCAAGAAGAATCGGTAGCCAGCAAAGCAGTTCTCCCCTCCCCAAACTCACCTGCCACAAGAATCGGAGATTCGGATTCATTTTTAAGTAGCACATAGGCATCTTTATTAGCGATAAGCCCAAAGTTCGCCCCTTGCAAGGGTGGTAGAGCATTCCAGACCTCCTCATTCAACTCTTTTTCCAAACGTAAAATCGGGTGATTAGAATAATCACCACTGATTTTAGGGCGAAATTCTTTATCTATAAAACTTGTCGCAACATCTTTGAAACTCACCGGTAAAATGTCTTCTATCGGGGTGCGCGAATAGCTGCCGCCGTGAAAAGAAAGCTCGCCACCAACCATCAAAAAAGCTCCGCCCTTTTCAACATACTTCCGAATATTCAATAAATACTTTTTATCGATAAAAGGCTCATACTTGAAATTCTGAAAAATAATCAGATCAAAAGAGCTTAAATAGTCATCAAACAAAAGATTGGAGGGAAAAGGTATCAGGCTAAGTTCTGATGTTGGAGCAACCACATCGTCGCCAAGGTTGCGCAAAATAAAAAACGAGAGTAGATCTACCCTGGGGTTATTCGCTAAAACTTCGCGCAGGTATCGCGAGTCCCATGACGGACGACCGTTTAAATGCAAGATGCGTATTCGGTCTCGCGCCACATCAACTTCAAACTCTTTCTGATTATTGGTAAGAATGGACTCCTCGGCAAAACGCGGCAGATTCAAAGTATAAATACGTTTGCCAATTTTTCGTGGCGTGAACTGCATGTCCACTTTATATTTTTTCTGGTCTTCGCGAATTTCAATAATCTTCGAAACAAGAATACGATCGCCTTCTTTCAACACCAAGGGAACATTACGATTGCCCAGCGCGGATGAGAACACGGTCAACGATAAGCGCACAGGCTGCTGGACGAATCCCAAGTCCGGAGCGGAAACAGATTCCAACGCCAGATCTCTGAACTGATCATTACTGCCTGCCTGCAGGGTGTGTACGGGTCCGCTTATCTTTGCAAGCGACTCCAAAATATCTGGCGATATTTCTCCAGACTCTTGACTCAAGTCGGCCCCATCTGAAAAAAGAAATACTCCTTGAAGCGATTTGTTTTCATAAATCTTGTTTAATTCTTCCAGAACACGACGATAATCTGTATACGGGCGGTGAGCCCGATAATCTTTCAATCCGGAGCTTACTTTTTGGACTCCATCGGACACAAAATAAGTGTCAATCTGAAAATCTTTTTTTAACTGGTCAAAATATTTCTTATTGGAGTCCAGCGTTTTCCTTACGAGATCAATCCTTGGGACTTCCTTAGGAAAAGTCTTGATGGAAAGACTTTTACTGTTATCGAGTAAAACTGCGATATGGTTTTTCAGAGAATGACTTTTCTTAAATTCCAATTCCGGACGCAATAAAATAATGAGCAAAAGCGAAAAAGCGGCAACACGAAGCAGAAAAAGAAAAACTTTTTGTGGTTTCGAAACTACCTTTCTCAGGCTGGTCCAGAAAAACCAAAGCGCAATAGGGATCATCAAGCCGAGGGAAATAGCAATCAACCACGGATCTTCCGGTGCCCAGTTCACCTGCCACTGGTCGTAGTCATTAGGGTCGAACCCAGAAATTTTCTCTAACCCGTTCATGGCGATTGGTACCTGCGAAGACGTTCCAGAATGATCGGCAAATGCACCATGTCCTTCTTATAGTCGAGCGTCAATGCGTAGAGGATGATATTGACCCCAAGCCTTATAGATAATTGCCGCTGACGATACCCCCCGGCCATAATATCGTAATTCCAGTCGCCCAATTTATTCCGCGACCAGGCACCCGCCTGATCGTTGGCCGAGTATATGAGCACGGTTCGCCCCTTAAGCGAAACGCCTTCTAAATGTGATTTTATAATCGCTCGGCCTGAAACGGTATTGAGCAAATAAAACGACCGGAACACAGAATGGTCACGGGGAATATCCTTTAATGGCATTTGAGGGAAAAGTTTCGCGACCAGCTTCCTAACAGATTGGTCGAACCCCGAATCGAGTTCGGCGGAGTTGTCATCGATAAAAAGGAACCCACCATAGCTTAAATATTTGCGCAATATTTTCAACTCACTTTCTGGGAAAGGATCGAACGCCTTATCTCCACCCAGATAAATGAAGGGATACTTAAACAGGTTCGGATCAGAAAGCTTCAATGCTATGGGTTCGCGATTGACCTCCACCGATGTGCGGCGCGCCATCTGGGCAAGCAGACTTCTCAATGCCTCTGGGCGAGCATTGTCGTTACCCCCCTCATAGACAATACGAGGAAGAGTCAGGCTGGAAAAGTCAGCGTTTGCTAAATCGGCAATCAACAGAAATGCCAGTCCCAATATGAAGAAATATTTTCGCATCCTCTTGAGTTTAAAACAGGAAGGGTGCCTATAGCAATGCATGTATTTTCTCTGTGTACGCAAGTCTCTGCGTAAGGTAAACTGGTCAAAATTATAAACTTTTAGTCAATTATATCTCATGCCTCGAACCGTTTTGCTCAATCCCGGCCCTGTCAACATCACAGACAAAGTGCGACAGGCCATGGCCTTGCCCGACCTCTGCCATCGAGAAAAAGAATTTACTGATTTAATGGCCGCTATTCGCAGCAAACTTCTACAGGCCTTCGATATCGACAAAGAATTTACGTCGGTGCTGGTTTCAGGATCGGGAACTGCGGCGTTGGAGATGGCGGTATCGTCTTCCTTAACTTCAGGGCGCTCCATGCTGGTCATCGAAAACGGCGTTTATGGCGAACGCGTCGGCAAACTCTGCGATGTTTACAATTTTTATCGTCACACTATCAAGCTCGACTGGGGAGTTCCGCCGAATCTGGACGACATCGAAAATATTTTAAAAAAGCAAAGTGATATTGAAGTAGTTTCCCTAGTTCACCACGAAACAACAACCGGGCTACTTAATCCACTACAGGCTGTTGGCGAACTGGCAAAAAAATATGGCAAAGTTTTTTTGGTCGATTGCATTAGTAGTCTTGCGGGAGATGAAATGGACTTCTCCTCCATAGACCTCGCAGTCGGCACCGCCAATAAATGTCTACAAGGAGTGCCAGGGGTATCTTTTGTTTTGTTCCGCAAAAAAGATTTGGCACGCTTAATCAAAATTCCTGCACGCACTCTTTATTTCAATCTAACGGGATACCACAAAGCTCAGGAAACGGGGGGACTGCTCTTCACCCCGGCTATCCCAGCGCATTACGCGCTCGATGTCGCACTCGATGAGTTGATCGAAGAAACGGTAGCGGGAAGAATAAAACGATATGGTGATGCAGCTAATTTTTTGCGTCACGGATTCAAAAATCTTGGCTTGGAGTTTTTAATTCCCGAAGGGTGGCGCAGTAATTGCCTTACCGGATTAAAACTACCGAAGGGGCTGGGCTATGAAAAATTGCACGCGGAATTAAAGTCTAACGGATTCGTCATTTACGCAGGGCAGGGAAACCTGAGCGAAAGTATTTTTCGTATTGCCAATATGGGAGATATTAAGCAGGAGGAGTTTCAGCGGTTTTTGAAAGTGCTAAAAACTGTTTCCTAACCGGACCACGCCCGATTGAAATTGGCGTCTACCGCGATATTTCCCTATCGAGCCTCTAAAAGATAACTAACCGAGTGAGTCTCAATCTTTATTAATTACCATCACACTGGCAGTCTTCAACCTCAATTTCAACTGTATGTTCAGCAGCCGGGTTGGCTTTTAGCATCCATGGTTCACGCACATACTTCTCACCTTTGCGATTGCCAAATTCTTCAAGGCTCGCCTTATTGTCTTTAAGGAACTGCGCCATTTTTGGTGTTCTATGTCTTTCTGCCATTATAAATTCCTTCTGATCTCTTAGTTTAGTAAAGAAAAGTTAGTTAACCTTAATTGAAGCTTCCAGTCAAGCGTTGAAAAGAATCTAAAATTCTAAGATTCTTCTTAGGCTTTCATTTTCTTATAAAAAACCGGGATAAGGGCTAGAACACCTAGAAGTGACAAGGAACCAAGAACCTTCATGGACATAATTTCTGCAAAGGAATTGATTGTTGCCAAATTACTCCCCGCATTGGTGTAAATATACGTTGCGGGCAATTTCCCAAACATAGTCCCCCAAAAGAAATATTTTAAAGGAACCTGCGACAAGGCAAAACCTATATTGACAGCAAAAAAAGGAAATAGCGGAATCAATCTGAAGAATAAAACACTATTGAGAGGTTTTTCGCATAAGTTATCGTTTACACCTCTGACTTTCTTTCCAAACTTTTCCTCCACCCAATCCCTCAACAAATAACGAGACACCAAAAATGCAAGCGCTGCCCCCAAGGTCGAGCCAATGACCACAATACCCACTCCCAATGAGGGTCCGAAAATAAGCCCTGCCGCAAAACTGAGAAAAGTGGTACCGGGGAGCAAAAACAACCCAATCATAATGTAGACCGCTATATATCCTCCTATCATGGTTAGTGTATTTGCCTGATAAAAAGCTTCCAGACGGTCTCGATTGAGCTTCAGGTTTTCCAATGTGAGGTATTGCATTTGATCGATATAATTGATCAGCGCGATTGCCAGCAGAAGCAATACCAAAACTTTCAGTTTTTTCATTTTGAACTCGTACCCTAATGGAAATTCAAAATCTAGGCTCTAGCGTCTTAGTTTAGCAGACCCATTACCAGGCGATTCATTTACTCTGCAGCTCTGAACCTTCAATTCTATCTATCCCTTGGCCATTTCAGCAACAATTCTAAAATCGGCAACAAGCTTAAATCCTTTTACTATTTTTCTCCTCTTAACTATAGAAAATAAGATATGCAACCACACTTTAAGCCTTTTCAAACATAGGGCTTTCAATCAAAATTTAAGGGTGTCGAGGGTTAAAAATGGCAAATTTTAAGTTAAAAGTTCAAAACGTTCATGTCTATAGCAATCTGGAGGTTCGCTTGAAATCTCGGACCATGAAAGAACAGGCCAACAAGGAAGTGGAACGAATGGTCGACAAAAAAGATCTGTTCACCCAGTATGAATGGAAAATTGACGGATGCGAAGACGGCGGAATCAACAGTTTTGATGCTAAATTAACGGATGCTATCGTAGAGCGCATTGAAGAGGAAGAAACTGATGAAAATATTTTCTGGGACGGATTAACCGCCCATTATGATTTGAATGTCGCCCATATTCTCGTCAATACTAATTTGGAAACGGTCTTGAAAGCATCGACCCGGGATGATGCAATCACTGAAATCAAAACTTTATGCAACAATCCCTTTGAAGGCTACGATTGGAAAATCGAAAATTGCGATGAAGACAGCATAAATACATTCGATGAAACTTTAAAAAATGAAATAGCAGAAATCATCGGCAAAGACTTAGATGTCTGCATTGTAGAAGGCTAATGACTCGTCAATCGAAAAAATTCTTTTTCCATTAACATATTCTCACTCTTTCCTCTCTTGATTCAAGGCAAGCATGATAAACAAAATATTCCATTACCATCGTTCGTCCAAACATAATCAACATGCTTTTGCGCCCGGCCCCGGGCAACTCGATTGGGCCAGTCAGCCTGATCCGTTTCGGAGATATCAAGGGGCTGAGGTAGTCCCCTTAATCAAAACCGCTCCGTCAGAAAAGCCTACTTTCTCTGAAGCTCTAATACCCAATAAGGTTTCTGCTTGCCCTTTAAATTTAGAATCAGTCTCACAACTATTTTTTGACTGTCTAGCACTTTCTGCGTGGAAATCTTTTCAAGGTTCAAAATGGGCGTTGAGAGTCAACCCCTCTAGCGGCAACTTACACCCTACCGAAGGCTATCTGGTTTGTGGGCCTGTACAAGGTCTAACAGATAAACCTTCTGTTTTTCATTACAGCCCAAAGACTCATGGTTTAGAAGTCAGAGCTCATTTCTCCATGGAGACTTGGGAAAAAATGCGCTTGTCTGAAGACACAATATTTGTTGGTTTAAGTTCTATCCACTGGCGCGAAGCCTGGAAATATGGACAACGAGCTTATCGCTACTGCCAGCATGATCTCGGACATGCCCTAGCCGCGCTCAATATCTCTTGCGCGGGTTTGGGTTGGCGGACTCACTTAATGGATCACCTGACTCACAGCGATTTAGAAACTATTTTAGGATTACCCCCAAAAGATGAATCCGAAACAGAAGTTCCCGATTGTCTCGTTGCTGTCTCACCATCGGGCAACGAACCAAATATAAGTTTAGATGAGCCTGATTATGTGCAGGGCTTCTCCGATCTGGACTGGCAAGGCATTCCCAATATTCTAAGCAGTAGTCATATGGATTGGTCTGGAATAGAGGAGGTTTCAAAAGCTGCGAGCAAACCTGACCGTTCTATACCTAGCGCTGCCAAGAGGGAAGATTGTACAAACCTTATTGATGACGATACTTTCCCATTAAGAAAAGCCATTCATCAGCGGCGGAGTGCCGTTGCTATGGATGGGAAAACTCAAATCGCACGTGATACCTTCTATCAAATTTTGATAAAAACAATTCCTAATTCTTGCCCACTGCCTTTCCAGACATTCCCTTGGGAACCTCAGGTGCACTTAGGATTGTTCGTCCATCGTGTAGATGATTTGCCACGCGGCGTATATTTTCTGGTGCGCAACAAAAACCAACTCGAAGATTTGAAAGCCGCATTCAGCAAACATTTCAAATGGGAGAAGCCCGAAGGATGCCCTGATGAACTGGATTTGTTTTTACTGGAAGAGTATGACTGCAGACGCATGGCGGCTGGAGTATCTTGCGGGCAGGACATCGCCGGAGCAGGTTGTTTCAGCCTGGGCATGATCAGCGCTTTCGAAGAACCTCTCAAAAATTATGGACCCTGGTTTTATCCACGTCTTTATTGGGAATGTGGGGCCATTGGGCAAGTACTTTACCTTCAAGCTGAAGTGAGCGGTATTCGCAGTACCGGGATCGGATGCTTTCTTGATGACCCTGTGCATCATATTTTTGGAATCAAAGATTCAAGCTACCAAAGTTTGTATCATTTTACTGTCGGTGGACCCGTAGATGACAATCGACTCACCACCATGCCACCATATTAAGATCCCGTTTCCAAATACTTTAAAAATAATTGCCGCAGTCTTGCCCGAGAAACGCCTCCCCCGCCGCGAAGAACCAAACCCAGTGCCAAAATGGGGGTTCAACAAAAACAGACTAGGCTCAAACCAAGAGACGGAGGAAGAATTTTTTTAGGTTTTAATCGAGTTTTTCTCAATTCTGTTTCCATATTCTGGATCACATTTTTTAAAATGCTCGATGTTTTTTATTGCAAGGTCCCTGGGAATAGACTGCATGGTTCCTGCAATGGTGCTCGTCAAGCTATCTTTTTGCTCTTCAGACATAATGTTATAGAGCGCTCCTGCCTGAGAATAATTGTCGTTTCCTCTTTGCCCATCATAACGACGTGCATCTCCTGAAATTTTAAATATCGGTTCTTTGACAGTAGTATCCTGAATAGGTCCGCCAAAACTGTTGGGCTCACAATTATCTTTAGAACCATGATTGCCATCAAAACGCAAAGCACCATCCCTTTGATAATTTTTCGCTCCGTTTTTAGGCCGGTTTACGGATAGCGCTTGATAATTCGCACCGATTCGGTATCTCTGCGCATCGGGATAAACAAAAAGCCTTGCCTGCAACATTTTATCTGGTGATACACCAACCCCAGGAGGAAGGTTGGAGGGATAAAATGCAGCTTGCTCGACTTCTGCAAAGTAGTTTTCCGGATTCCTATTGAGTTCCAAAACTCCCACATCTATTAAAGGATAATCTATGAGACCAAATCTTGGTTAGATCAAAAGGATTAACATTATATGTATCTGCATCCTCTTCAGGCATGATCTGTATTTTTAAATTCCATCGAGGGAAATCTTTTCTTTCTATAGAATCAAAAAGATCTCGACCCGCATAATCCGGATCCTCCCCTGCAATTCTTGCAGCCTCTTCACCTGCCAGACACTTAACACCCTGATCGGACTTAAAATGAAATTTTACCCAAAACCTTTCGTCATTTTTATTCCAAAATCGAAACGTATGGCTTCCATAACCATTCATAAAATGATAACCATCTGGAATTCCCCGATCACTGAAGAGAATGGTCATCTGGTGAAACGCTTGTGGCACGTGCTACCAGTAATCCCACATTCGAAATGGATTTTTGTATCCTGTTTGTGGGTCACGTTTTCGCCAATGAACAAAATCGGGAAACTTTAATGGATCTCTTTCAAAAAATACCGGGGTGTTATTGCCCACCAAATCCCATATACCTTCATCCTTATAAAATTTAACTGCGAAACCTCTTGGATCTCTTTCCGTGTCTGCGGAACCTTTCTCCCCCGCAACGGCAGAAAACCTTAAAAAGGCATCTGTCTTATTTCCAATTTCACTGAACACGCTGGCCCGCGTGTACTTTGGAATATCATGCGTCACGGTAAAGGTTCTATAAGCGCCGAAACCTTTTACATGAACAATTCTTTCTGGGACTTTTTCTCGATTAAAATGGGCAAGTTTTTCTATTAAATTGAAGTCTTGCAGTAATGCAGGGCCTCTTTCTCCCGCAGTTAATGTATGTTGATTCTCTGCAACCGGGTGCCCACCAGAAGTGGTTAAGGTTTCATCATTCGCTATTGCCTCCTTTCTTGTATTTGGCTTTACAAATCCCCAAATGATTTTGATTGCATTCATTATATTTTGGGATCAGGAATAGTTTGAATTAGGTTTTAATATTGAAACGACATCCATGCGACCAAAAGCGCTCGCTCATTGTTCTGCTGTGAAGCCAGTAAAACTTTCTATTTCTTTGAGAGCACCTCGGTTTAGCAGGAGCTTTACCAATCCCACATCTCCCTTGAAAGCTGCCCCCATAAGGATAGTATTTCCCGACAGGTCAATAGAATTAGGGTCAACACCTTTTCCCAACAAGAACTCCGCCGCCTCAACTTTGCCGTTGTAAACAGCAATCATTAAAGGGGAGTATCCTTTATGGTTTTTTTGGTCAACATCTAACTCAGGGCTAAGTTCAACAAACTCCCTGAGCTTATTGGTATCTCCACTTCTTGCCAGCAAAAAAATATTTTCTGACAAATTAAAAGTCTCTTTATAGTTTTTCCAATTTCTTATATTTTTATCCTCAGAAAGGTTTTATTGTTTTTTACTCAGGAAACGAAAGCGGAGCTTTTGCATGCTTCCAACCCTCACCATTTAACGAGCGAAGCATTTCGACTAAATCTTGCTTTTCAGATTCCGAAAGATTCAACGGAATGACCTGGTTATCCAAGAACTGATTTTTAACGCTGCCTTGGTTATGATGATCAACAACCTGTTTTAAAGTTACGAATCGACCATCGTGCATATAAGGAGTGGTTCTGGATACTTCGCGTAAGGGTGGTGTTTTGAATGCACCGATGTCTTTTTTATCGTGGCTAACGTAATACCTGCGAACATCAAACGCCTCGCCTCCCCATGGCCTGCCCCCCGAAAACTGATCCATTCGCTATGTTAGGATTTGGGTCAAAAACCTGTTGATTAAGGGGGGGGAATAAAATGGCCAGGAAAAGATATTCACCAGAGCAGATAATTGGTTAT